>NZ_JBSHMS010000022.1:111219-121663 GCF_053645575.1 Nocardia sp. NPDC055321 | reverse complement strand
GTTGTCTTTCACCACACCCCCCCCGCCCGGTGTGGGTTGTGCTCAAGGGGGGGCGCGGCCCGGGGGGGCGGCCCCCCCCACGACACACCTCTCACGGTCGATCCGGGTCCCGCACGGTGTCCACGATCGCCCCCAACTGCGCGATCAACCCGCTCAACCCGAGCGTGTCACCGCCGATCTGCACCGATTTGAGCTCCTGCGGGGCGGGCAGATGATCCACGATCGCCGGCAGCGCACCCACCAGCTCGGCCTGAATACTGCTGGCGTTGCGCAGATTCGCGTTCTCCACCGCGACCCGCTCACGCTCGAGACCCAGCAGCGCCTGCTCGTGCGCGGCCCGCGCCCGCGCCGCCTCCAGCGCCAGCTCGGCCTCGAGCTCCTGACGGCGCAACTCCGCGGCCAGGCGCGTGTTCTCCGCCCGCTCGGCATGCTGATCGCGCTCGAGCCGCAACGCGTGCAACGCGGCCTCCTGCGCCAGATCCGACACCGCCCGCTCGTCGGCGTGCGTGCGCTCGGTCCGGCGCAACCGCTCGGCGGCCTCGCGATCGAACCGCGCGGCCTCGTGCTGGGCGCGCAGGGTCGACAGCTCCCGCTCGTTCTCGATCCGGCGCTCCTCGGCGGTGCGCGCGGCGGTGAGCTCGCGCATCGACACCGCCTCCTGCGCCTCGAGCTCGGCCAGGCGCGCGATCCGGTTCTGGTCACTGCGGTAGGGCTTTTGCAGGTTCTCCCACAGCGTGGTCGAACTGACCACCGCCTCCTTGATCTGCACGGTCACGATCCGCAACCCCAGCCCGCGATCATCGCGCTCGGCGGGCTCGGCCGAGCCCTCGGCCACCGTGCGCAGGCGTGCGGTCAGTTCCTCGATGATGGGTTGTTTGTCACTGAGCACATCGCGCACCGCCATCGTGGACACCTTGTCCTTGATCGCGGCCTCGGCCTGCTCCCGCAGTTGCACGTTCACCAACCGCATCGGATCCTCACCGTCGGAGAAATCGAGCTTGCGATACGCGGTGGCGAAATCGTCGATGATCCACTGCACGTACCCCTGCACGAGTACGCCCTGCAATTCCTGGCAGATGCAGTACGCGTTGATCAGGATCGTCTGGATCGCGCCCGGCACCACCAGATACGAATCGGTGCCCGGATCGAACCGGAACGACACCCCCAGCCCGATGTGCAGCGGCTCCTTGCGCCCGCGCCGGGTGTGCACGACGAACGCGTTCGGCGGCACCAGCACCGTCTGCCACCGCCAGAACCCGGTGATCCGCACATCCACCGGCCCCTGCACCGGGGTCTCGCGCGAGGGCCCCGCCCGGCCCGCGCGTTTGGCCAGCACACCCCGCCCGCCGCCACCCGACCCGTACGGCGCGCCCGGCTGCGGCGCGGACCGCAGATTCTCCTCGAGCACCGCCTGCTGCGCCACCACCTGATCGAGGTACGAATTGTTCTTGGCTGTCATGGCCGCAGGCTAGCCCACGAAAACCCCTCCCGCCCAGCGAATTTCACGCCTCGCGGCCGGCGGCACACGCCAGACGAACACCTGCGACGGAGGTCCACGGACCCCAGGTCATTGCGTCACTGTGACGCATTGACCTGGGGGTTTCCCCTCGTTCGAGCCCGGGGGAGCGGCCCCTCATCGCGGCGCGGCCCGCGCATCCCGCGCGTACTGGTGCGGGGTCTGCCCCTTCCACGACCGGAACGCGGCCGCGAACGCCGAACCACTCGAGTACCCCAGCCGGGTGGAGGTCTGCTCGGCGGTCAACCCGGCCGCGAGCAGCTGTTCGGCCAGCAACGCCGAGGTCTCATCACTGAGCTCCCGGAACGTGGTGCCCTCCTGCGCCAGCCGTCGCCGCAGCGTGCGCACACTCAGATTCAGCTCGTCGGCGATCTCGGGCTGCGAGGCCACCCCGGACCGGTGGATCAGCAGCTGGCGCACCTGCCCGCTGACCCCGTGCCGCGAGCGCCGCAGCTGCAACAACTCCATACACTTCTTCTCGTAGTAGGCCGCGGACAGCGAATTGGCCTGGGGGAGCGGCAGATCCAGCGCGCCCGGCGCGAACTTCAGGATCGTGCGCGGCGCCGAGAAACTCACCTCCGCGACCCCGTTGAGCAGGTTGAACATCTCGTACATGGGATGGGCGGCGATGGCGACCTCGACCCGCACCGGAATCGGGGTCAGGAAGAAATCGCGCTGCATGGTCGCGAACGTGGCCAGATCCCATTCCAGGGCGAATCGCCGGATCCGTTCGGGCACCGCCGAATCGTCACGGACCAGCCAGATCTCGGCGCCTTCGTTGTGCGCGCGGAACCGGGCCACACTGAACGAGAGGTCGTTGTACTGCACGAACACCTCGACCGCACTGCGCACGGTCGGGCTGTTGATGATCGCGAAACCCCACACGCCGTGATTGGCCAGATGCGAGCGGATCCCGGCGAACAACCCGAATCCGGGTTCGTCACCGAGCGCGGCGACCACGTTCTCGAGCAGCCCGATCTCCTGTGCGCGGGTGATCTCGGCGGTCGGATCGTCGAGTTCGTCGCGCGCGATCCCGGTGCCGCGCAAGACCTCGGCCACCGCGACGCCGCGTTCGACGGCGAACTGCGCGATGAGCATCGCGCTGGTGATGGAACGCCGTTGCCTCGGTCCGTCCGTCATAGAGGCATTTTCGCAAACGTCCAGCATCCACAGCACCGGAAATCGGAGATACGGCACCCGGGTGGCACTCCATTGATTCGTCACAGTGACGTTTAAGTCTGGACCGGCGAGACCCGGGGGAGCCACCGATAATCCACCCCGGCAACACGATTGGACCCGCGAGAGGCGCCGAGAGGCACACATCGGCCGATTCCGGGCCGAACAGGAAAATTTCCAGCACGGCGGCGGGTGCGCGCAAACAATTTTCCGGTGCGCCGAGAACGCGCCGGGGACAGGCGTTTACGCGCACGAACACATGCGCCCAGCCGGTGAGACCCGGGCGGCGGCGGGTGCGGGATCGGCGGAAAACGCGCGAATACGCCTGTCACACAACAAGATCAACAAGCCGGAGCAGCCGCCGTAAAAGTACCGATAATCGACATTATGTCAAGTTGATGGCCGAGCGGCATTCCCCGCAGTTATCAACCGGCACGCCCCGACCCCGGGTTCTGTTGCGCCACCGGCGAGTTCACCCATTCTTGCATCGAGTGCAAACCAGCAGCACTCCCCAGCCACCCCGCCCGGTGACCAGATCACCCCGCCCCCAAACCTGTTGGCCCAAGGTTGGCCGATTCTGCACATCGCCCACCGAACACCGCATGTCACATTCGAATAACATCGTCCCGCAGAGGAATTCGAGTCGGGAAGCGGTGTTGCGTGATGTTCGGTATCGGAAAGACAATCGCGAAGGTTCAGCACGAAGTCACTCGTCAGGTCGTCAACGCCCTGACCATGCCGCACCGCATCCCGTTACCGTTCGGCCCCACCCTCACCGACCGCGTCTCGGGCCGCACCGTACTCATCACCGGCGCCTCCAGCGGCATCGGGCGCGCCCTGTCCCTGCGCCTGGCCGCCGCCGGCGCCACGGTCCTGGTGACCGCGCGCCGCACCAGCGAACTCGACCAACTGGTTGCCCAGATCCACGCCAACGGCGGCAAGGCGTTCGCGCTCCCGGGCGACCTGTCCACCACCGAGGGCGTCGACAAGCTCGCCGACCAGGTCCTGATCGAGTTCGGCGCCCCCGACATCCTGGTCAACAACGCGGGCCGCTCGATCTGGCGCTCGGTCGCCGAGTCCGAGCATCGCCTGCACGATTTCGAGCGCACCATGCGCATCAACTACTTCGGCCCCGTCGGGCTCGTGCTGCGCCTGCTGCCGGAGATGCGCCGGCGCGGCTCGGGCCACATCGTGTCCAGCTCCTCGCTCGGGGTGATCACCGATATCCCCCGCTTCGCGGCCTACGTCGGCTCCAAGGCCGCCCTCGAGGCGGTGATGCGCATCGCGGCCAACGAATCCCACGGCGACGGGGTGCTGTTCACCGACGTCCGCATCCCCCTGGTCGCCACCGACATGAGCGCAGCCCTGGGCTGGAGCGGCTACAAGGCCCTGTCGACCGCGGCCGCGGCGAACATGCTGACCGACGCGATCATCGACCGCCCCGCCCACCTGGAGAACCTGCACGGCGCCCTGAGCATCTGGTTCAACCGCCTCCTCCCGGACCTGGCCCGCTACGGCCTCCACCAACTCCACCGCATGCTCCCCGAGGAGACCACCGCCCCGTCCCCCAGCCTCCGCCCGGTCCCCACCCCCGAACCCGCCCCGGCCCACGACTGAACTCCGGTTGCGAACCCGCTCCTGCCGATGCTCGAGCGGGTTCGCGACCGCGGCAGTGTTCTACGGCCACCGTGCTGCGGGTGGAACCGGCTGGCAGGGCCCGTCGCACCTGTCCTATCGGATACAGGGCCGAGCCCCTGTGCTCCCGCCGGCTGGGGTCGCGCGACGGCTTCCGGGCGGTCAGCGGGCGCTGAGCTCGATCAGGGTGCGGCGGTGGCGCTGCTGCAGTTCCAGGAGCTCGTCGTCGGTGTGGGCGGACCAGTCGTGCTGGGGCACGAACTTGGGGCGCAGGGCCCGGATCCGGTCCGCGCACCACATGAGTTCGGCTTCCAGGGCCTGTGGGTCGGCGCAGCCGGGCCAGGTCGGGGCGACCTCGATCGAGTCGATGGCGTCGCGGTTGCCGGTGAGGGTGACCACGGCGCGACCGTACTGGGTGGCGGCGCCGTTCATCAAGTAGCGGCCGTCCGAGAGCAGCTCGTCCTGCAGGCGGCAGTACTTGTTCCAGGTGGTGGTCTCGAGCAGCATGATCGTCTGATCGCGCAGGGTCAGCCGGTGATCGGGGGAATGCCGGGCCGGGCGGCGGCGATGACGACGTCGGCCGAGCTCGTCCGAGGCGTGGGCGGTGTGGGTGGTCAGCGCGGTGCGATACGCCTCGTACAGGGCGGCGCCGACGTCCTTGGGCGGCACCCGATGCGCCCAGTCGACACTGAATTCCAGGCTGTGCGGCAGCAGGCCGCGATCCAGGGTCATCATCACGTACGGCCCGGTGGTCGCGGACGTCGTCGCGGCGGGCGTCGCCGGTGCGGGGGCCGCGGCCAGGGCGGGCGGCTCGGCGGGCGCGGGCTGGGGTGTGGTGATCGTGGTGAGTTCGGCGGGCGCGCCCGGGAATCCGGTGACCTGGTGCACGGTGTTCGCGGACACGCTCATGGTCGCGGACACGGTGATCGATACCGAGACCGAGACGGTGTCACGCCGCTGTTCGCGCTCGTCGTCCTCGCCGTTGTCGATAAGGCTGAACGCCATGCCGAACCATCCCATTCACGCAGCCACCTATCGGCGCACAGTATCAAACTCGGGGTGGGTCGTGTTCCCGGACAAACGAATTCGCCCGGGATAGATCGCGGTCGGCCGGTATGGATCGCGGTCAGTATTCGACGGGCCCCGACCGCGCGGGTGCGGCCCTGCGGCGCAGCGCGGGCAGGCCGATCACGACCACCAGCGCGGCGACGATCAAAGCGTGCGCGGCGGACATGACGAGCATGGGCCGGGCGAACCCCTCGTCGGTGTACGCCCCGCGCTCCCCCACGCAGTACAGCGTGTAGTTGACCGAGGTGCCCTCGGAGTCGTGCCAGGTGTCCGACACGACCATCGGTTCGGTGTAGGGAGCCGAACAGAACAGCGGCGCGGTCAGTTTCGCCTCACCGGGCCAGATCGCCAAAGGTATGACGATGCCGGCCACGGCGGCGATGGCGGCCGCGCCCAATGCGGTCAGCAGCAGTCGGCGCATCATGCCCGCCTGACCCGGGTGAACGCGCCGGTGTGATCGAATTCCACGACCGTCTCCGCGCGCGGTGAGACGACATTGGCCACGATGCGGACCTCGTCGCCGAAACGGCCGACCACGATCACGCTCACGTACCCGTCGGTGAGCTCACTGCGCGCCAGCGCGGTATCGACGATGTCCTCCACCCGCGACAGCCCGCTCACCTCGCTCAGCGTGAAGCTCTCGGCGTCGAGGTCCTCGCGCGCGGACACCCGCACCGGTTCCGGGGATCCGAGGCCACCGAGCAGATACGAGTAGTCGTCGAGCTCGCGGGGCTGGTTCGGGGGCCGCACCCGCAGCCACACCGCGGCCTCGCGCGAGGTGAGATCGCGGTCGTCGAAGAAGGCGGTCACATGGGCGGGTTGATCGAACAGCACCGCCCGGAAACGCGCCGAGTCCGGTGCGGTGATCACCAGGACCGTCGCCTGCACCGGCGCGCCACCCAAACGCTGACTCAGGGCCGAGATCGCCCCCTGCGGCAGCGCACTCACCAATCCCCCGCCGCGCGCCCGCATCTGCGCTTCGAAATCGGCCCGGTCGATCGCCCCCGCGCAGCCCGCGGCGGCGAGCACGCTGACACACACCAGAATTCGCAACCACCCGCGTACGACTCGCATGCTAAAGGTTCACCGCCGACCGGGCACGACCGACGGCCGACGCACGCGTGAATACGCGGGCGCGCCTCACGGGTTCGGCGGCCGCTGCGGCCAGCGCACGTCCACGACCAGCCCGTAATGGTCGCTGGCGATGATGCCGGTCAACGGCTCGTGAAAGGCGAGGTCCGCGCTCAGCAGCCGGCCCGCACCCTCCGGGCGCAGGAACGGGTCACCCACGAACACGTAGTCGATCCGCTGGGGCGGCACGTTGAGAAACCGCGCCTGCGGGTTGGTGATCGGATCGTAGGTGTAGCCCACCTCGTTCGGGCGCAGCAGCGCCCACGCCTCCTGGAACGAGGTGCTGCGCCCCTCCAGCACCGCATTCGACTGCAGGAACCGGATCTCGTCCGAGAGCGGTTTGGCGTTGAAGTCCCCGCACAGGATCGGCGGCAGCGCGGTCACCGTGCGATCGTGCCGGGAGGCGATGATGTCGTCGATCTCCAGCACCTGCCGCACCCGCTGATACGCCTGCGCGGGCGGGGGCGCGAGATGGGTACTGAACACATCGGTCCCGGCGGTGCGCGCGTACAACAGCTCGGCCTGCATCCGATAGGACGGGTGCGGATCACGCGGGGCCGGATCACCCGGCAGCGCGAACACCTCGAACAATTCGATCGGCCACCGGCTCAGAATCGCCGAACCGAACCGCAGATTCCGATCGTGCCAGGCGTCCTCGGGCAACGCATACCCGCCGAAACAGCTGTGCCACCGCCCCGCCGGCGCGTTGTCCACCAGCCAGCGCGCGGTATTGGTGCTCTCGGACGCGGTGACGTCCTCCCACACCTCCTGCAGGCACACCACGTCGGCGTCGAGCCGCTCGAACCAGGCCAGCACCTCGTGCCGGCGCTGTTCCCACTTGGGCTCGAGCAACGACCCGATATTGAGCTGAGCGATACGCAAGGTTCCGGTCTCCGACATCGATACTCCGTATTCCTGTTCGCGCCCAAGGGAATCCACCCCGAACTCTACGACCCGCGCCCGCGCCCCCGCTACCAGATCAGCGTCTGCTCCCGCACCCGCACCCGCGCGAAGAACCGCCGCCCGATCCCCTGCCCGTCCCGGTTGTACGCGTTCATGATCTCGGCCAACTCCGCCGCCACCGCCGACAGCGCCGGACTCACCTCCCCGTCCGCACCCCACCCCCACTCCGCGGGCACCGCCTCGACCCGCACCACGATCGCCGACACCGCGGGCTCGGCACACACCTCGTAGACCAGCCCCGCCGGCGCATCCCGGATCGGATCGAACACCGCCACCTCATCCGCCCCGCCCGGCTCGGTGAAAACAACACGCGCGAACGCGATATCCGCGCGCACCAACTCCGCGACCTCCTCGAGCCCCGCATGCCGGCCCGCCCGCCCGTACCGCGCCCCGTACACCCGATCCCCCGCCTCGGCGCGCACACCCGCACCCAGGATCCGATCCAGCATCCGCCGCGCGGCCGCCCGCTCGTTCGCCCCCGTCGCCGGATGATCGATCAACGCCCGCAACCGCAGCACCCGAGAACTCATGACATCCCCATCCCTCGTCACGCGCGAGCGCGGCAGGCACCCACTGACCGGCGAGCCTGCCACACCCCACGCTCGTCCGGTCAGCGGCGCGCGAAAACCGCGCTGTGACAGGCACTCAGCAGAGCGATCAACTCCTGCGCCTCCCGATCGTCCAGCACCGCGAACGCCGGCGACACCAGATCATCGGTAATCGTCTCCGCCTGCACCCACCGCCCCTTCAAATCCGCCGTGATCTCCTCGAACGGCTCACCCCACCCGTACCCGCGCGCCTGATCCGGACCCGAACTCAACGGCGACCCCGCGATCAACACCGCCTGCAACGGCGACAGACCACTCGAACGCACCGCCATCAGATGCAACCCGCCCCGCAACTCCCGCAACGCCTGCACCGCGTGCGCCACCCGCGCCGGCGCGTCCTCCGCCCGCGGCAACGCCCGCCACCCCGCGAACAACGGCACCCCCGCCACCGACGCCGCGTCGGCCACCCGCTCCAGCAACTCCGCCAACCGCTCCACCGGCTCGAACCCCGCCAGCTTGCGCCGCCCGAAATCCTGGCACGCCTGCAGATACCCCTGCGCCCCCTTCGCCGCCGGCACCCCCGCCGTCGCCTCCCACGCCCCCCGCACCGCCGCCGGCGGGAAGAACCCGAACGCCGCGGCCACCACATCGGAGTCCACATCACCCAGCACCCCGCCCCGGCCACGGGTATACCCCGGCAGGAACCCCGGCACGCCCGTCGACGCGGCGAACGCCTTCGCCTCCCGGGAGAACATGAACCCCCCGCCGATCTGCTGGATCTGATCCTTCACCGCGGACGCAACCGACATGTCCGTTCCTCTCTGAGCGGAAAGCGCATTCTCCCCCGAGACTATTTCACCGCCCGGCACCCCCACCGGCGGGTCCGCTCCCACCCGCCCTGCCCAGTCCCCGGCACACGAAACCCCTGCTACCACATACCATCAGCATCACCCCAAAGTTGAACACCAGCCCAAATGACGGTTAATCTCATTGTGGTGCTAGGACATTCACACGCCACCAGCGGCGCGCTCGCCTGGTCAGCGGCCGCCGCAGCGCTACCGCTCACCGTATTGACCTATCCCGCAAGCCAAATGGGCAACATCCGCCCCGTCGACCTCGTCATGGGCGCCCTGCTCACCGCCGGCGCCGCCCTGCTCCCGGACGCGGACCACCCCAACGGAACCATCTCCCACGTCCTGGGACCGGTCTCCCACGCCGCCTGCAAATTCATCTCGTGGATATCCGGCGGGCACC
Organism: Nocardia sp. NPDC055321; assembly: GCF_053645575.1. Lineage (NCBI taxonomy): Bacteria > Bacillati > Actinomycetota > Actinomycetes > Mycobacteriales > Nocardiaceae > Nocardia > Nocardia sp. NPDC055321. The sequence continues at coordinate 112,372 of NZ_JBSHMS010000022.1, read as the reverse complement.
GCCACGGCACCCACTCCTTCCTGTTCGTCGCCCTCGTCACCGTCGGCACCTGGGCCGGACTGCACTGGATAGGCCGCTGGTTCACCCTCGCCCTGGTCTTCTTCCTGCTCGCCCTGGCCGTGCGCGCCCTACACCTGGCACCCTCCGGCGAGGGACCCAAAGCCTGGGGCACCCATATCGCCCTCGCCGCCAGCGGCACCTTCGTCATGGACTACTTCATCAGCGACAAACCCGCCTGGCTCCCCTTCTCCGTCGGCCTCGGCGCCCTCGCCCACATCCTCGGCGACTGCCTCACCGACCGCGGCTGCCGCCTGCTCTGGCCCCTGGACATCCGCACCAGAATCCCCATCATCGACCGCACCGGCAACAAGATGGAAACCCTCATCCTGGTACCGCTGTTCGGCCTCGCCACCCTCGGCCTGCTCTGGTACACCATCACCCACCAGCCCTAGCCGACACACCGAACCGACCCGAAAACCCGGACACTGCAACCGATCAGCATCCGAGCACCCGCTCACGCTCGTATGATCTCCTGGTCAATCGGTCCGGGACAGGGACGGAGCACCATGAGCGACCGCGAAGAACTCAGCTGGGAACTATTCGGCACCGCCGCAAGGGAATTGGCGCACACCATCGCCAAGGACGGATTCGAGCCCGACCTCATCCTCTCCATCGCCCGCGGCGGCCTCTTCGTAGCCGGATCCCTCGGCTACGCCCTCGACGTCAAGAACCTGCACGTCATGAACGTCGAGTTCTACACCGGCGTCGACCAACGCCTCGACCTGCCGGTCATGCTGCCCCCGGTACCCAGCGCCGTCGACCTCACCGGAGCGACCGTCCTGGTCGCCGACGACGTCGCCGACACCGGCGCCACCCTCAAACTCGTGCGCGACTTCTGCCAGGACCACGTCGCCGAGGTCCGCTGCGCGGTCATCTACCAGAAGCCCCGCTCGGAAGTCGACTGCGAATACGTGTGGAAACACACCGACCGCTGGATCAACTTCCCCTGGTCCGTCGAACCACCCGTCGTCGACCGACCGGTCCGCGTACTGGACGCCTGAACCCAGCCCGGCTCGGGAAAGACGAAGCGCGGGGCGGGGTATAAGATAACCCCGGCATGATAAAGAGGGGGAAAGAAAAGAAAACCAACCAC
>NZ_JBSHMS010000022.1:0-111209 GCF_053645575.1 Nocardia sp. NPDC055321 | reverse complement strand
GGTCTTTGGCCCCCTACCCCCGCCCCGGGCTGTTAATCCTCCCGGCGGCGGTTTTAGACCCCCCCCCCCCCCGCTTCGAAGTCGGAAGAACCCTTACTTACCCGACCACCTCGGCCGAGAAGATCGTGACGGCCTCGGCCGGCACATCCTGGTGCCCGGCCTTGGAACCGGTACGCACGCCCTCGATCGCGTCCACGGCGGCGATACCGTCGACGACCTTGCCGAACACGGTGTAGCCGAAGCCATCCTGGCCCGGGTAGTTCAGGAAGTCGTTGTTGTTGGAGTTGATGAAGAACTGCGCGCTCGCCGAATGCGGATCCATGGTGCGCGCCATGGCGACGGTGTACTTGTCGTTCTTGAGACCGTTGTTAGCCTCGTTCTCCACCTTGTTCGGCGCCGGCTTCTGCTGCATGTCGGCGGTCATGCCGCCGCCCTGGATCATGAAGCCGCGGATCACGCGATGGAACACGGTATCGGTGTAGTGGCCCGCCTTGACGTAGTCGACGAAGTTCGCGACGGTCTTCGGCGCCTTGGCCTCGTCGAGTTCCAGGGTGATATCCCCGGCGGAGGTCTTCAGGAGCACTGTGGTCATGGCCACCATCGTATGGGAGCCCCGAAACACCCGACCGCCCGGCATCGAAACCTCCACGCCGAACCACGCAAACCGCTGTCCCGCAACAGGATCGAACCTCCACCGGCTCCGAGGGCGTACCGAACCCGCGACGCTCGGATCCGCAGCGTGCACATCTGCCGACCCTGCCGCGACCCCCCGATCGGGGCGAAAGAAGGTGAGCGACGGTGGTCGCGACGTTGCCGCACAGGTGAGTTCGGGGAGGAAAAAGATATCAGCAGAAAAGATGTTCAGATGCGCATATTTCCATCGTCTGATTTCCAGACGGATCCCACCGAGACCCTCAGGCCTCGTAGAGCTCGAGCGGCAGATCGTCCGGATCGAAGAAGAACGCGAAGCGCTTGCCCGTGTACTCGTCGACCCGCTCTTCCTCCACCCGCACTCCCCTATCAGCCAGCTCGGCCAGCGCCTCCCCCACGCTCGGCACCACGAACGCCAGGTGCCGCAGGCCGGCCGCCTCCGGCTGGGACGGCCGCGGCGGCGGATCCGGGAACGAGAACAACTCGATCTGCCCACCGTCCGGCAACTCCAGATCGAGCTTGTACGAACGCCTTTCCGCCCGGTAGTGCTCGGCCAGCACCCGCAACCCCAGCACTCCCACGTAGAAGTCCTTGGACCTCGCGTAATCGGTGGCGATCACCGCCACATGATGGATTCGACGCAGCTCCACGCCCCCCAAGCTATCCCACCCCTCCCCCCGCTCGACCGCGCCGCGCGCCGGCCCTCTTTGTAAGAGCTGTCTTTTTTCCTTATGGCCACCTCCAGACCGCGACTTTTCCCAACATTCGGAACCACATGTGTAGATGCGCATATTTCCATGTAGGTATCTTAGAGATACCGATTTCTCCTAACGCGCAGGACGCTTACGCCGCTCCGTCGCGAGGCTTCAGATCAGACCCAGATGTGCTGTTACAGAACGCAACTGGGGCGGTCTGGCAGGCGACGGATCGCCCCCACTCCCCTGCCTCACACCTGACGAACAACGCACGGAACCATCGGACTCCCCCGACGTTCGGCGTGTCGGATCAGTCCGCGGTCACGGCTATGCGCTCGCGGAGCAGGGTCGCGGTGGCCGCGTCGGCCGGGAAGAAGGCCTCGATCGCCAGTTCGGCGACGGTCACGTTCATCGGGGTGCCGAATACCGTTGTGACACTGATGAAAGCGAGTTCGTGCTCGTCCAGGCGCAGGCGCAGGGGTACGACCGCCTGATCGGGTTCGGGGAGGCCGGGGGCCTCTTCACCGCCCGGGTAGGCGCGCAATTCGGCCAGCAGGGCGGTCAATTCGGGTGCGCCGCTGACGTCGATCTGGCGTTGCAGGCGCTCGAAGAGGTGCCCGCGCCATTCGGCGAGGTTGATGATGCGCGGTGCGAGACCGGCGGGGTGCAGGCTCAGGCGCAGGGCGTTGACCGGGCCGGCAAGCAGGCTGGGGTCGACGCCCGCGAGGAACAGGGCGATTCCGGCGTTGGCGTCGACCATGTTCCAGCCGGCGTCCACCGCGAGGGCCGGGTGCGGTTCGTGGCCCGCGAGGATCTGGCGGACGGCGGTGCGTACGGGGGCCATGGCGGGCGCGTCGAGTTCCGGTTCGGTGTAGACCGGGGCGTAGCCGGCCGCGAGGAGCATGCGGTTGCGTTCGCGCAGCGGGATCTCGAGTTCCTCGGACAGGTGCAGGATCATCTGCCGGCTGGGGGTGGAGCGGCCGGTCTCGATGAAGCTCAGGTGCCGGGTGGAGGTCTCCGCGCGCCCGGCGAGCTCGAGCTGGCTGAGCCTGCGGGTGACGCGCCAATGCCGGAGAAGGTCACCGGCGGTGTGAGTACGCATGTCCAGATCGTACGAATCCGTGCTCGCCACAACCATTACCCGCCGGGTAATGGGGAGAGACCACCACCCGCGCGGGTTACAGGGTCTTGATCACGCGGGCCGGGTTGCCCGCGGCGAAGACCTTCGGCGGGAGGTCGCGGGTGACGACGCTGCCCGCGCCGACGACCGTGTCGGCGCCGATCGTCACCCCGGGGCAGACGATGACTCCCCCGCCGAGCCAGACGTTGTCGCCGATGGTGATGGGTGCGGCGGTCTCCCAGCGTTGACGGCGGAGTTCGTGATCGGCCATGGGGTGCAGGGCGGTCAGGAGCTGGGCCCGGGGGCCGATGGAGACGTCGTTGCCGATGGTGACGGGTGCGCAGTCCATGACGATGGCGTCGTAGTTGAGGAAGCTGTTGTCGCCCAGGCGGATCAGGTGTCCGTAGTCGCATTGGAAGCGGGGCATGATCCAGGAGCCCGCGCCGATCGCGCCGAGCAGGTCGGTGAGGATGGTGCGGCGCCGGTCGTCCTCCCCCGCGCGGGTGGTGTTGAAGCTGTCGAGCAGTTCTTGGCAGCGGCGGCGCTCGGCGACCAGTTCGGGGTCGTTGTCGCGATAGAGCTCGCCGCGCAGCATGCGGTCCTTGTGTTCTCCCACTCCGCCCATAGTGCTCGAGTGCGGGGATGCGGGCACGGGGATGTGGGCTGTGCGACACAGGCTTTCCGGCGCGGTGGCTGGTTTGGGTCGTCCGCGATCGCGGACGCCCGGGCATGTCCTCCGGCGTGCTCGGGGCGCGGTTGTACGACCGAGACGCTCGGGTTCGGCCGGGCGCGCGCGTCTCGGCGGTACGGTCGAGTTCGGCAGTGCTGTTCCCGACCGATACCGGCGAAGGTGGCAGACATGGCAGTGGCGAGCACCGTTCAGGAGTACATCGCGCAGTTCCCGCCCGAGGTGCGGGAGGTGCTGGAGACGATCCGGGCGACGGTGCACGCTGCGGTGCCGGGTGGGTCCGATGCCATCAGCTATCAGATTCCGGCGCTCAAGCTGGACGGCAAGGTCGTGGTGTTCTACGGCGGCTGGGCCAAGCATGTGAGCGTGTACCCGATTCCCGAGGGGGACGCGGCGTTCGAGGCGGCCATCGCGCCGTATCGGGCGGGTAAGGGGACGTTGAAGTTCCCGCTGAGCGAGCCGATTCCGTACGAGTTGATCGGGCAGGTGGCCGCGCGGCTCGCGGAGCGGCGCGGCACCGCCTGATCGGTCCGGTCAGTTGCGGGCGGACGAGCGGGAGAGGTTCCAGCCCTGCCAGGAATCGTCCTCGAGGTCGGCGAGCACGGCGCGCTCGATCTTGGCGCGGTCCGCGGCGGGCAGGGGTGCGAGGGCGGGCAGGATGTCCGGCGAGAGGTCGGCGAGGTAGTAGTCGTCCAGACGTTTGCCGTGCTCGAGGGCGCGATCGACATTGCGTTCGGCCACCAGCAGTTCGGGGTTGACGACCGCGAGTGCGAGCAGGGTCGCCGCGGCGGCGCCGATCGCGGCGCGCGGCACCCACTGGCGGCGCAGTTTCACCAGTGACGCGAGCACCATCAGGTAGACCAGGCCGATCCAGAGTTCGAACACCTCGACCAGCAGGCGCATGATCGTGAATCCGTAGGCCTCCTGGTACACCCACATGCGGTGCAGGGCCGAGGCGACGATCACCAGGGTCAGCACGCTGACCGCGCCGACGGCCAGGCGCAGCCACAGGCGGTCGGCGGCCGATTCCTGTGCGGCGGTGCGCTGTACGACCGCGATGACCGCGAGGGTGAGCAGGCTGACGATGGACAGCTGCCAGAATCCGCTGCGCGCGTATTCGGCGTAGGTGAGGCCGCCGTTGCTCATCACGTAGGAGTCGCCGCCGAACATGGCCGCCAGGCGGGAGACCAGGAACAGCGCGAACAGCAGGGTGAGCGCGCCGATGGGCAGGCCCCATTCCATGCGGGTGAAGCGCCGGGGCCGGTGGCCCGGGGCGCGATGTATGCCGAAGAAGGTCGAGAACGCGCCCTCGGGGGCGTCGGCGGCGGCCGGGGGCGGCCCGGCCAGCAGGTAGAGCGCGCCCGCCGCGCAGGCCGCGACGACGAGGAACACGAAGACCCAGCGCACGAGTTCGTCGACCGCCAGTGCGGGCAACAGGTCCTCGACGAAACGGGCGAACACCGCGTCCGCGCCCGCGAGCAGCGGCACGAACACCAGCAGCAGCGCGACAGTGACCAGCAGCGACCACCACATGCGCTGCGAGGAGGAGGCCGTACGCCCCCGGACCGCGCGCATGCCCCGGTACACCCACGGCACCGACCCGACCGCCTGCATGGGCACCGCGCACAGGTCGTACACGGCCCCGTAGATCGAGCGCCGCGACACGACCGCCAGCGACGCCGACACCGCGGCCCCGATCAGGCACAGCACGAACAGCCACTCCGCCGCCCGCACCGCCCCGACCCCGAGCAGCCCGATGGCGAGCGCGACCCACCAGATCCGCCCGAGCGTGACCGATCGCCGCGATCCGGCCGCCCCGAAGATCCGGGTCCAAGCGGTTTCCGGCTCGGCGGGCGATTCGTGTTGCGCGCCAATGGCATTCGTGGAGGCCGCCGGGTAGAGCGGAGCGTGTGGCCCCGGCGCACCCGGGCTCGCCGCGGCGGGCCGAGCCGCGTGCGACGCCGTTTCATCGACTCCGCCGGTCGCGGCGGCCCGCGCAGGAGGGGTTCCAGCTTTGCCGGGAATCGTCCCCTCCACATGCTCGATGCCCTGGGAGCCGGGGACTTCGGTGGTCGCCGAGACGGCCGCAGTGTCAGACACGGCTGCCTGACCGGGACCACTGCTCGCAACGGTTGCGGTCGGCGAATCCTCGGTGGGACCCGACGAGGCAGCGGTATCCCCGCTGGACAACCCCGCACTCGCCGTGGCCGCTTGCAATGGCGTCCCCGAACCCGGCGCGGTGGTAGGCGAGGCGGCCGCGTTGTTCGATGTGACCGCCGGACCGTGATCGGCGCCCACGGCGGTGGCCGTGGTTACGGGCGAATCGTCGGTTCGGTCCCGCGAGGTGGCGGAATCCTGGGTGGATACCTCTGTACTCACCCCAGCAGCGTCGAACGATGTCTCGGCATCCGGCGCGACAGTTGCGCCGGCCGCTTGTCCCGCAGCGGATTTCGCATCGCCTGGTGGGCCGGAAACTCCGGAACGTGCGGCATCGTGATCCTCGGTGGCCGACTCCTGGGTGTCCGCGCGGCGGCGGGCGGTCGCGTCCACGGCGTAGACCGCGCCGGCGGTGGCCAGGCCGGCGAGGAGCCAGCCGACGCCGGGGCGGTCGAGGGGGATCAGGACCGCGCCGGCGAGGCCGCTCACGGCAATCGCGGGCAGGGTGCCGCGGGCCATCGGGATCCGGCTGGACTTGGGGGGTACGCGGACCGGCATGGCGGTGTACGCGACGGGGCGCATGGGGTCGAGACCGGTCACGGCCCCGTTGCCGGGGGTCAGTGCGAGGTTCGTCATCCAGTGCGGTTGGACCGGAGCCGCGTTGCCCGTGGCCGGGGGTGCTCCCCAGGCCACGGGCCCGGCGACCGGTGATCCGGGTTCGGGGCGGGCCCAGGGCTCCGGCACGCTGACGTCGCCGCCTGATCCGGCGGGCGGCACGGACCCCTCGACCGTGCTGCCCGCCAGGTTGGTGGCACTCCCCTCTGCGGTCTCCGACCCGGCCTGCCGATCGCCGGGGGTGGCATGCGCGAGAACCGGTGTCGCCGTCTCCCGGGTGGCGGTGGAGCCCAGGCTTCCCTTTGCCTCGGTATCGGGCGTGTGCGCCGCATCAACGGAGGTAGCACCCGGGGATTCAGCGAGAGAGGTTCGTGAATCGGTCGAGGCACTCGCGTCACGCGCATCGGCTTCGGACGAAACACGTTGCGCGCCAAGCGAAGCAGTGTCCGCATTGGGCGTGAGGGCCGGCGAATCGGTGGGCGGGACGGTGGTGCCCGTGGCGGGGGTACCGCTCAGCGACTCCCCGGCGCTGAGGGTGTCCGGCGTGGGCTGGGGTTTCGAGTGTGGGGGCTCGCCGGGATGGGCGGGGGTGTCGGACATCGGACCTCCTGTGGATGTGTTGGGTGGTCCCGGTATTCGAGGCCGGGTCGGTGTGTGGGTGGTTTGTGGTGGTGGCGTGCAGGTGTGGCGGGGTGGCTCGATGCCCGGGGCGGGTCATCGAGGCGGGGGCGAGGGTGGTCAGTCTGGAAGGGTCAGGCGGATGCGGGAGCCGGGGGCTGCCACGGCGATCGTGCCGCCGTGCAGGTCGACTATCCAGCGGGCGATCGCCAGGCCGAGGCCGGTGCCGCCGCTGGTGGTGCGGCCGCCGCGGGTGAAGCGTTCGAACACGCGGGGGCGTTCGGCGGGTGGGATGCCGGGGCCGTCGTCGGCCACCTCGATCACCGTGTGCCCGCGCAGGGTGTGGGCTTCGAGGCGGACCTCGCCGCGGGCGGGGCCGTGCCGGGTGGCGTTGTCGGCGAGGTTGAGCAGGACCTGGTGCAGGCGGGCGCGATCGGCGCGGACCAGCAGGCCGGGGGTCGCGGCGATGGTGAAGCGCACGGGGCGGTCCACGGCGGCGGCCATGACCTCGGCTTCGGCCACGACTTCGGTCAGCAGTGGCTCGAGCGGGAACTGTTCGCGGTCCAGGGCGACCGCGCCGGCTTCGATGCTGGACAGCGCGAGGAGCTCGGACACCAGCAGGCTCAGGCGCTCGGTCTGGGCGAGCGCGGTGCGCAGGGTCGCCGGGTCGGGTTCGGCGACCCCGTCGACGAGATTCTCGAGCACCGCGCCCAGGGCGGTGATGGGGGTGCGCAGTTCGTGGGAGACGTTGGCGATGAATTCGCGGCGCTGCTGGTCGGCGGCGGCGAGGTCGGCGGCCATGGAGTTGAACGCGGCGGCGAGTTGACCGACCTCGTCGCGAGAGGTGGCGCGGACCCGGCGTGAATAGTCGCCCTGGGCCATGTGTTTGGCGGCGGCGGTCATCTCGCGCAGCGGCATGGTCATGCCGTGCGCCAGGATCTGCGAGGTGGCCAAGGCGAGCAGGACGGCCGCGGCGGTGGTGCGCGGGGGCAGCCAGCCGATACGCAGGGCGAAGAAGCCGAACGCGACCGCGCCCGAGCCGACCATGAGGATGGCGAGCTTGGCCTTGATCGAGCGGACCCGGTCCAGCGGGCGCGGCAGTCGCGCGGCGACCTGTCGGGCCGCTTCCCGTACTCGTTCCCCGCGTTCGCTCACGCATCCCCCCGCCGATAGCGCACAGGCGTCGGGTGGGCACACACCCGATGCCGCGCGGAGCTCCCCCTCCGCGCACCCCCTATCGAACCATCCCGGCGTTCGGGGCATTCGTGCAGTGCCGCGGCCACTCTCGCGGCCCACTCCCCCGCGCTCATCGCGCCTCGAGCGCGTAGCCGACCCCGTGGACGGTGCGGATGAGGTCGGGGCCGAGTTTGCGGCGCAGGGCCTTGATGTGACTGTCCACCGCGCGGGTGCCCGAGGCGTCGGCCCAGCCCCATACTTCCGAGAGCAGGCGTTCGCGGGCCAGGACCGTGCGCGGTCGCCGGGCCAGGTGCACGAGCAGCTCGAATTCCAGTGGGGTGAGCTGGGTTTCGGTGTCGGCGCGCCAGACTCGGCGCTGGTCGAGGTCGATGCGCAGGTCCCCGACGACGATCGCCGCGCCGGGTGCGGCGGTGCGTTCGACGCGGCGCAGCAGCGCGTGGATCCGGGCGGTGAGCACGCGCATGGAGAACGGTTTGGTGAGGTAGTCGTCCGCGCCGACGCCGAGTCCGATGAGCATGTCGGTCTCGTCGGTGCGGGCGGTGAGCATGAGCACCGGCAGCGGGCGGCGCGCCTGGATGCGCCGGCACACCTCGAGTCCGTCGAAGCCGGGCAGCATCACGTCCAGGACCACCAGGTCCGGGTCGAGGGTTTCGGCGGCGGTGACCGCGGCGGGCCCGTCGTGCGCGAGGTCGACGCTGAACCCTTCCGCGCGCAGGCGTGCGGCGATGGATTCGGCGATGGTGGGTTCGTCCTCCACCACCAGAATGCGCCGGGCGGTGCGCTGCTGGGTCGCTTCCATGGTGTGACCCTATGCAGTGGGCGTGGAGATGGTTCGCCCCGCGTGTGGAGATGTTGTGGAGACGCCGGTCACCGCACCTGCGCGCCGGTCAGGGCGGGGTCGGCCCTACTATGGGCGGGTGCGCTCACCGACGGATCACACCGCGCCCCTGCGCGGCGCCGCCGTCGGGGCGACCTCGGGGGCGGTCGCGATCTTCGCGCACGCTCTCGGCGGCGGCGCCTCGATGCCGGCCGGGTCCGCGATGGCGCTGCTGCTGGCGGCCTGCGGGTTGATCGGCGTCGTGGTCGCGGCCGTGCGGCCCGCGCACGTGCTGGCCTCGACCATGGGCATGCTCGCGGTCGGGCAGGCGGTCGGGCATGTCGCTTTGTCGATGTCGCCGGGTCATCATCACCACGGCGCGACGCCGCTCATGCTGGCCGCGCACCTGGTGGCCGTTCCGGTGGGCGCGGTGCTCATCGGGGCCGCCGAGGTCGGTGTGCGGCGGGCGGTCACCAGTGTGCGGCGGTTCATGGTCGCCCTGGACGGTGTGCTCGCGCCGGCGGCGCTGCCCGCGCGGGCGTTCGTGGCCGACGAGCGGGCGGTGGTTCGCCGCCTGCTGGTGAGTCCGGGTATCGGGCGGCGCGGGCCGCCGACGGCGGGGTTCTCTCCCTTCGTTCCGGCGTAACCCCACGCTCTCGGCTCGCATCGCGCCCGCGATGGCCGGTTGCACCTTGTTGCACCCTGCTGCGCGCGCGTAGTCGGTATCGGCTCGGGTTCCCCGCTGTGTTCGCGTTGCCGCGCAGGTTCGGCATCCCGCCGCGCTCCGATTCTCGAGCGTGCAAGCAGGAGGCCGCGCGGGGCGTGTCCGGCGGCCGAAACGTGCTCGTGCGCCCGATAATTCGACTCGCACACCAGGTCTCGCCTCGCACAACCGCGCGAGCTCACGCCGCGCTGTCCGTGCGTCGGCTGTCCCTCGTGCACGGCGGCCCGCTCACGGCACCGGCGTCTCGCCCGGAACGAATTCCGCATCCCCTCTCATTCGATCGGAGTTTCTCGTGTCCCACGCACTGCTCGCCCGTACCCCGCGTACCGTCCGCCGTCTCGGCCTGCTCGCGGCGGTGTCCGCGCTGGCGATCTTCCCCGCCGCCTGTTCCAGCGACTCGGCCTCCTCGTCCACCGGCAAGGCCGCCGACGAGATCAGCTACGACGATCAGTGGATCAAGGCCGCCGACAGCGGCATGTCCGCGGCGTTCGGCATTCTCACCAACGCCGGTGACGCCCCGGTCAATCTGGTCGCCGCGTCCAGCCCGGTGTCCGCGCGCGTGGAGATCCACGAGGTCGTGGCCGCGGCGGGCGGGGACAAGACCATGCGCCCCAAGGAAGGCGGGATCACCATTCCCGCGCACGGGTCGGTCACCCTGAAGCCCGGCTCGGACCATCTGATGTTCATGGATCTGAAGCAGCCGCTGCGCACCGGGTCCGAAACGCCCATCACGCTGATCTTCGCCGACGGCTCCACCACCACGGTGTCGGCGCAGGTGCGCGATTTCGCGGGCGGCAACGAGAACTACAGCGGCGGCGAGCACGCCGCGCCCGGCGCGCAGAACCCCGCCCACGGTGGCTGAGCCCGCGCTACCGCATCCGAGCCGGGTCACGCGCCGGCGGCTCCTGGGCGGCGGCGCGGCCGTCGCCGGGGCCGCCGGTGCGGCCGGAATAGGCTGGGGCGCTTCAACTCTCACCCATCGTGAGCACGATCGGGATCCGGCCCTGGAGACGATCGAGTTCTACGGCCCGCATCAGGCCGGGATCGCGACCGATCCGCAGGACCAGGTGGCGTTCCTGGGTTTCGACCTGGCCCCGGGCACCGATCGCGAGGACGTGATCGGTGTGCTGAAGATCTGGACCGACGACGCGGCCCGCCTCACCCGGGGCCGGCCCGCGCTCGCGGACACCGAACCCCAACTGGCGGCCCGGCCCGCGAAACTGACGATCACCGTCGGATTCGGGCCGGAACTGTTCACGATCGCCGGGCTGACGGCCGAGCGCCCGAGCTGGCTGGCGCCGCTGCCCGCGTACGGCATCGACGAACTCGATCCGGCGTACACGGGCGCGCATCTGCTGCTGCAGGTGTGCTCGAACGAGGCGACCACGGTCTCGCACGCGGTCCGGGTGCTGTCCAAACACGTGAAGTCCCTCGTCACCGTGAAATGGGTGCAGCGCGGGTTCCGCAACGCCTCCCGGGGCCAGACCATGCGGAACCTGCTCGGCCAGGTCGACGGCACGGTCAACATCGCCCCCGGGACCCTGGATTTCGACACCCTGGTGTGGGACGACGGGGCGAGCACGCCGTGGCTGGCGGGCGGCACCTCCATGGTGTTGCGCCGCATCGCCATGAACCTGGACAGCTGGGACGAGATGGACGCCGAGGCGCGGGCGATCACCCTGGGCCGGCGTGACTCCGACGGCGCGCCGCTGGGCGGCACCAAGGAATCCGACGACCCGGATTTCGAGGCCGTGGACGAGTTCGGGATCACCCTCATCCCGCCGTCCTCGCATATCGCGCGTGCCCACCACACCACCGAGCGCGAGCGCTTCCTGCGCCGGGGCTTCAACTACGACGACACCCCCGCTCCCGGGCAGCTCTCCAATTCCGGATTGCTGTTCACCGCCTTCCAGCGCGACATCGGCGCCCAGTACCTACCGGTACAGCAGCGCCTGGCCGACTTCGACGCCCTCAACCGGTGGACCACGCCGGTCGGGTCCGCGGTCTTCGCGATTCCTCCGGGTGTGCCCGAGCCCGGGGGTTACCTGGGGCAAACCCTGTTCGAGGGTCCACGCGGCCTGGGTCGCTGAAATCCGCCCGGCCCCGGTGGATTCTTCACCGCCGGGGGCCGGGCGCCGGTCATCCGGGGGCGGACCTGATGCTCCCCCGGATCGACGGTCAGGGTCGTCGATATCTGTTCGCGCGCTGCGGTTCTCACGGTGGGGGTTCGCCGCCACCGTGAACCATCGAACGTCGGCGGAACAATCGCCGACGGTCCGGTGGATCGCGCCGGCGGGTGGTCGCCGCCACCGATGCGTGCCACGCCTAGGGTGAGCGCATGACCGTCCTGCGTTCCGTGCTGTTGTTCGCGCTGGCCGCCGTCGCCGAGATCGGCGGGGCGTGGCTGATCTGGCAGGGCGTGCGCGAGCATCGCGGGTGGGCGTGGATGGGGGCCGGGGTGGTGGCGCTGGGGATCTACGGGTTCGTGGCCACCCTGCAGCCGGACGCGAACTTCGGGCGGATCCTGGCGGCCTACGGCGGGGTGTTCGTGGCCGGGTCACTGCTGTGGGCGATGGCCCTGGACGGATTCCGGCCCGACCGCTGGGATGTGACGGGCGCGCTGGTGTGCCTGATCGGGGTCGCGATCATCATGTACGCGCCGCGGGGAGCGTGAATACGGCTGCCGCACAACAGGATCGGCGGTCACCGCGGCCTCGGTGACAGGGTTCGCACGGAACGGCCGCCGCGGCGGCCTACTCCGCGCGCCGGTCCAGCAGTCCCGCGACGATCTCGCGGGCGGTCGCGATCGCGGTCTCCTCACCCATGCGGGCGGCGGTGTTGGCCGAGCTGATCAACGCGTCGAGCTGGAACGCCACCGCGTGCGGGGTGCCGCTCGCGGCGAATCCGGCCTCCTGGGCGCGCGCGATCTCGCGTTCGAGGACGGCGAACCATTCCGCGCGGGTCGCCGCCAGGGCGTCGTGCACCGGGCCGGGGCGGCTGTCGAACTCGGCCATACCCGCGACCTGGAAGCAGCCGCCGGGCAGCACCGGGGTGTCGATGTAGTCGAACCAGCACCGCATGTACCCGCGCAGCCGGTCGATGCCGCGCGGTTCCGATCGGGCGGGCAGGACCACGTGCTCGATGAAGACCTCCCGGGCCGCGGCCACCGCGGCCAGCTGGAGTTTCTCCTTGGTGCCGAACAGGGTCGCCACCCCGCTCTTGCTGACCCCGAGATCACCGGCGAGCCTGCCCAGGCTCAGTCCGGTGAGTCCTTCCACCGAGGCGACGTCGGCGGCGTGGCGGGCGATGCCGGCGCGGGCCCGGGCGCCCTTGAGGAGGCGCTGATCGGAGATCGGGGCGGGGATGTGCTGTTCAGCGGTCTGCACGGGGTCGGCCATCCCTCCATGGTGTCACTTCGACTTGCCAAAGCACACGATCGGTCGTACTTTTCAACAATACGAACGATCGTACGTACAGTTTAGATTCCCGGAGGGCCCCGCGACACCCGGGACACCGCACACGTCGCGACACACCCGATACACGCCGCCACCGAGCAACGTCACAGTGACGATGACCCGCGCACCCAGGAGCACACCGACCATGACCACCAACGACATTCGCACCCCACACCGCGCCACCCGCGACATCCACACCGCCGCACTCGATCTCGACGCCCTCGGCCCCCACCCCGCCACCGAGGCCGAGGATCCCCTGCTGCTGTCCGACACCGAAGCCCGAAACCTGTTCGCGGACATGCCGTGGCGGCGCCTGGCGGTCGTGGGCGACTCGATCGCCGCGGGCATCGGCGACCCCCGCCCCGGCTACGCGAGCATCCCCTGGGCCGACCGCCTGGCCCGCTGGCTCCTGGCCGCGCACCCCGAATCGGACTACCTCAACACCGGCCGCATGGGCGCCACCCTGCCCGAGATCCGCGCCGAACAGCGTGCCCGCGTCGCCGATTTCCGACCCGACCTGATCCTGGTCACCGGTGGCGGCAACGATCTGTTCCAGCGCGGGGCGCGCATGGACACCGTCGAACGCGACCTCGACGACCTGTGCGCCGAACTCGCCGCCACCGGCGCGCGCCTGTCCCTGTTCACCCTCGCCGACGCCTTCACCGGCAAACTCCGGCCCCTGCGCCCGCTGTTCGCCGACTACGCCGACACGGTCCGCCGGGTCGCGCGCCGGCACGACGCCATCCTCACCGAGTTCTGGGACCATCCGGCCCGCCTGCGCCCGGACTGGCTGAGCGCGGACCACATTCACCTGACCATGGCCGGGCAGGCGGTGGTCGCCGCCGAACTCGCGCGCGCCCTCGCCACCGCGGCGCGAGTACCGGATTCGGGCGCGAACGGGTCGTGACCCCGCGCGCGGGTCAGTGCCAGAGCGCGGCGACGAAGACGTTCACGATGGCCAGCCCGCCGGCCGCGTGGGTCATCCACACCACCGCCTTGCCGCGCTTGGCATCGGCCCGGCCCATCTCGGCGAACGCCGCGACCAGAACGGCCACAACGAGTTTGACCCCGATCTTGGCCATGTCGAGGTCCTTACCCAGCGAGTCGATCGACTCGGCCAGGCCCACCAGCACGATGCCGCTGATCACCTGGGCGCGCGCACCCCACACCATGAGCTCGGAGACCCGGGGCTGACCGGCGGCGTATCCGCCGACGACGGCCGCCATACCGAGTAGATGGGACACGACCACCAGGTTGTAGACGAAGTCCATGACCAGACACGGTAGTTGATCTCGCGCGCCTCCGACGGGCGGTAGTAATAAATAGTCGCGAGTCCCGCGCGCCGTGGTGTTTCGCGCCGCGGCCGCTCGGGTAGTCCTCTCCTAATGGCCCTCGGTGTTCCCGCATTGGAGGGCTCTCCCCTTGTGGGGCCGCGACGCCGAGACCGGCGGCGTCGCGCGGAAAACGGTGCAGGCAAGGACATTGCGGGCAGTGAACGGCTAGGAGAGATCAGGTGGCGGTTGTACTCGTGCTGCGGGCTCGCGGACTGGGTGATCTGCTCACCGCGGTCCCGGCGCTGCGCGCGCTGCGCCGGGCCAGGCCCCAGGATCACATCGCACTGGCCGCACCGCACCGCCTCAAACCGATCATCGATCTCATCGCCGCGGTCGACGAACTCGTGCCCATCGCGGGCCCCTCGGCCGTGCGCTGGGACGGCGAGGCGCCCGCCCTCGCGGTGAACCTGCACGGCTGCGGCACCGAAGGGCTCGCCGAGCTGCTGCGCACCAACCCCGACCGCGTCCTGACCTATCGCAATCCCTACTTCCCCGAACTCACCGGACCCGACTGGGATCCCGACATGCACGACGTCGACCGCTGGTGCCACCTGCTCGAATCCGAGGGCATCGCCGCGGATCGCCGCAATCTGGGCCTGGTCCCGCCCGTGGCCACCACCAGCCATCGCGACTGCGTCGTGGTGCACGTCGGGGCGGGCGCGCCCGCGCGGCGCTGGCCGCCGGACCGCTTCGCCGCGGTCGTGTGCCACCTGCTCGTCCAGGGCCGCGATGTCGTACTCACCGGCGACGAGACCGAACGCGACATCGCCCTCGGGGTCGCCGCGCGCGCCGGTCTGCCCGTGTCCAAGGTGCTGGCCGGGGAACAGAACCTCATCGAACTGGCCGCCACCGTCGCCGAATCCGCCCTGGTGGTCGCCGGGGACACCGGGGTCGCGCACCTGGCGACCGCGTTCGGCACCCGCACGGTGCTGCTGTTCGGGCCCACACCGCCCAGCCGCAGCGGGCCGCCGCCGCATCTGCTGGGCAGGCACGCGGTGCTGTGGGCCGGGCAGGTCGGCGACCCGGCCGCCCAGACGCCCGACCCCGGTCTGCTCAAGATCGACGTGCCCGAGGTGATCAACGCCGTGGACAAGCAGCTGCGCAAGCGGCCGTGGCCGGGCACCGGGCTGGATCGGCGCGGACAGCAGGCGTACCGCCGGGTCGGCTGAGCCGGACCTGTCCCCCGCTCCCGGACGGGCGGGAACCCTCACATATCGGCCAGATCGGCCCGCGCGGAGGACAGCGCGGCCGAGTAGGCGGCGATGGCGCTGGGCCAGAACTGTTCGAGATAGTCACGGCAGTCCGCCAGCCCCCGCGGGTCCAGCGAGTACAGCCTGCGGTTGCCCGCGGGTTGCGACATCACCAGGCGAGCTTCCCGCAACACCTTCAAATGCTGCGATACCGCGGAACTGCTGACGCCGACGGCCGCCGCGAGCTCCCCGACCGACCGCGCTCCGGACGGCAAAGCCTCGAAGATCGCACGGCGTGTGGGGTCCGCGAGAGCGGTCATGACTCGGACTCCGTTAGCGGGCACTTACACAGGTTGCCCGCAGGGCAGGGTCGAGGTCAATACACCCGAAATACCCTTTCACCAATGTCATAACGAAATTACCTCCATGTCGTTATGTAGTCGTGACATTCGAACTGGGATTTTGTACCGATGTGACGGTAGGCACAGCATTTCTGGCCCGGTCATAACCTCGGTTACGTTCGATGCATGCCCGTAACCGTTCCGTTATCCAAAGCCCTCAAGGCCGGCAAGTACCGGACGGCCGCAACTCGTGCAGTGGCCGTTACCGCCGTCGTCGGCTCCGCCCTGGGAGTTGTCGCCGCCGCCGACCAGGACACCGCCGTCGCCTCCGCGAGCCAACTCTCCGCTAACGCCTCCACCGTACTGGCCGACTCCGCGCCGGGCCTGGTCTCCGCCGACATCCCCGGCGTGCAGAAGGCCAACTTCACCGCGTTCACCCCGTGGGAAGCCCAGATGCCGCAGAACGTGCCGCCGGAGGTCACCGACTTCCTGCACAACCTCGGTATCCAGCAGCAGCAGGAGCAGAACCGCCCGCGCACCGTGCGCCCGGTCGCCGGCCCGCTCACCTCCGGCTTCGGCCAGCGCTGGGGCGCCGCGCACAACGGCATCGACTTCGGCGACGGTTTCGGCGCCCCGATCAAGGCCGTCACCGACGGCACCGTGATCGAGGCCGGCCCGGCCTCGGGCTTCGGCCTGTGGGTCCGCATCCAGCAGGACGACGGCACCATCGGCGTCTACGGCCACATGCAGGACATCCTGGTCGCCCCCGGCCAGCAGGTCCGCGCCGGTGACGACATCGCCACCGTCGGCAGCCGCGGCTACTCCACCGGCCCGCACCTGCACTACGAGGTGCACACCTCCCCCGGCGCCCCGATCGACCCCATGCCCTGGCTCGCCGCCCGCGGCATCGACGTCGGCGCACCGGTCGACTGAGACCCGCACGGCTCCACCCGAATACGCACGACCGCCGACACCGGCTCGGGAATCGATGAGGGGTTCCCGCGCCGGTGTCGTCGTATTTCCCAGGCGCCGACCATGATTCGGGCACCGCGATCCCCGTCCGACCATCGTGCGCGGTTCGCACGACCGCCGGTACCCGATGACACCGCGGCCCGGACGGGTCAGCCCCAGGTCGCGGTCCCGGGATCGACCCCGTGCGCGCGGGCGTTGGCGTCGATGATCGCGCGCAGCCAGCTCGCCAGCCCCGGGGCCAGCCCGTCGTAGAAGGCCCGGTAACCGGGCTCCTCCACATAGGTGCGCCCCAGACACACCTGCATCGCGTGCGAGCAGTCGAAATACGCCGCCATCGAGGCCCGGTGGCGTTCGGCCAGCGCGTCGGCCTCGGGGCTGCCCGGGACCGTGCCCGCGCGGCAGGCGGCCGCCAGCGCGGCGTGCAGCTCGTCCAGGGCCGCCGCGATCACCCGCCACTGGTCCGGGGTGCGATCGGCCGCGCGTTCGGCGTACTGCGCCCACTGGGCCGTCTCACCCCAGCGCTGCCCGGCCCGCGCGACATGGCCCGGCTCCCACTCGGGGCCGAAGATCTCCCGCTGCTGCGCGTGCGAGAGCAGCAGGCCCGATTCCCGCGCCCGGATCAAGCGGTCCAGGGCCGCGCCCATCGCCTCGAGTTCGGTGACACGTTCGCCGATCTGATCGCGCTGACGGCGCAGCACCTCCAGCGCGCCGGCGCCGGGCGCGTCCAGCATCGGCCCGATATCGGTCAGCGGCACCCCCAGCTCCCGGTAGATCAGCACCCGGTGCGCGCGGGACACATCGGCGGCCGTGTAGAGCCGGTAGCCCGCCGCCGAACGCTCGGACGGGCACACCAGGCCTATGGAGTCCCAGTGGTGCAGCGCCCGCACGGTGACCCCCAGCCGGGCGGCCACCGCGCCGACGGTCAGCTCATCGGGCAGCGGGTACATCGGGGCCGTCGATTCCCATCGCTCGCAGGTGTTCGGCTTCGGCACTGCCCGGATCGTACGGACGCGCCCCGGTCATGATGACGCGGGCGCCCTCGGGTGTGCGGACCTCGAGCTCCACCGAGTTCCACGGCATCGCCCGCGGCCCGCTCACACACCCGGGCACGAGCCCGTCGCACGCCGCCGCGATCTGCTCCAGCTGGCTCAGCACGCACGAGAAGCTCACCGTCATCGCCGAGGGTCCCGCCGCACCCGGTACGAGCAGGACGTCCTGAAAGGCCCACCGCCGCAGATGCGTGATCTGCCCGGGCACGGTGAACAGATCGAAGAACCCGAGCCCGCGCACCCAGAAATCGACCGAGGCCGCCAGGTCCACGACCGGGATCGTGACGAACATGGGCATGCCGTACAGGCCGCGGAACAGCGCGGGCGGCACCGCGTCCGGGCCGGGGACGGGAACGGGACTGATATCGAAAGCGGGAAACGTGTCGCTCATGGGGCCAGCCTGCGACCTCACGCCGCGTGAGGGTCAAGCCGGCACTCGCGGCGCCGGGTCCGCGCGGCGGTGTCGCGTACCGGGATTCGAGATAGCAGCCCGACGACTCGGACCAGATCCTCGGGTCGGCCCCGAGGCCCACGGCCCGAAGCGCTCCGATCGCGGTGTCCCCGCGTGGTTTTCACGACCGGCGCGGACCCCTACCGCGGTACTACGTGCCCACCCCACCGCCGGGTGAGGTGCGGTGCGGCCCCGCGCTCCTAGCGTCAGCGACATGACCACCGCGCTCGCCCCGGCCACACGCCGGTTCCATCGGCCCCTGCTGTACACCACCGCCGCCATGACCGTGCTGGCCCTGTTCTGCCTGTGCGCCATGGCAATCGACGACCGGCAACTGCTCGGGGAGTCGGTGTGGCTCAAACCGCTCAAGTTCGCGTTCGCGTTCACGCTCTACACCGGCACCCTGACCTGGCTGCTGGCCTTCGAGCATCGCGGGCAGCGCCTGACCTGGTGGATGGGCACGATCTTCGCCGTGACCGCCGTCGTCGACGTCGGTTTCATCGTCACCCAGGCCGCGCGCGGCACCTTCAGCCATTTCAGCAACGAGGACGACGCCTGGAACAACATCGGCCAGATGGTGTTCGCCTCCGGCGTGCCGGGCCTGTTCGCCGCCAATCTGGTTATCGCGCTCGTGCTTTCGTGGCAGCGGGTCACCGATCGGCCCACCTCGCGGGCGATCCACCTGGGCCTGGCACTGGCCGTGGCGGGTATGGCGCTGGGCTATCTCATGGGCTTCACCGGCAAGCAGCAGGCCACCGACGCCTACGGCAATCCGATCCCCCTGGCCGCCGGGCACACCGTCATCAGCGGCGCCGAGCAGCCGGTCCTGCGCGACGGGGTCGACACCATGCCGATCACGCACTGGAGCACCAACGGCGGCGATCTGCGCATCCCGCACTTCATCGGACTGCACGGCATCCAACTGCTGATCGTGCTCGCGGTCGTGCTGGCGAAACTCGCTCCGCGGATCCCGTGGCTGCGCCGCGAACGCGCGCGCGCCGATCTCCTCGGCGTCCTGGCCCTGGGGTACGCCGGTCTACTGGGTGTCGTGGCTTGGCAGGCGCTGCGCGGTCAGCCCCTGCTCGATCCCGATGCCGCGACCGTCACCGCGCTGGGTGTGGTCGCGGCGGTCACCGCGGCGGGTATCGGACTGGTTCATCTCGTACACGGCCGCGCGGCGGCCGATCCGGTCGTGCTCAGCGCAGGCGTTCCGCGTCCCGCGTCAACCGCACCAATGTCTCGGTGAGATCCGCCAGTTCGCGATGATCGGCCCCCTCCTGCACCGCGGTCGCCACGTCCTCCGCGGCACAGCGCGCGGCGAACCAGCGATCGGACAGGTCGGCGACCTCCTGGGCGGAGAGCACCACCGAGTCCTCGGGAATACCGGTGCCCTTCACACTGTTTCGATGCTCGTAGGCACGCTGGCGACAGGATTGCCGGCAATAGCGCCGACGGCGGCCGATCTCCGAATCGGCGATCTCCCTCCCACACCATTGGCAGGGCATGCGGTGGCGCAACATGGTCCGGAACATTAACGGTTCCGGGCCCCGACCGGGCGGTGGGCACGCCGAACGAAAGCAGTACCGCCGGACCGGTAGAATGGACGGGTTCTCTCCACGGGAACCGAAGGTCACGTCGAAGCGTTGAGTAGAGACGAGACACTACGTAGAACGTTGCCGCTAGGCGAGAAGGGACCGCACTCATGGCAGATCGCGTACTCCGGGGCAGTCGACTCGGAGCGGTGAGCTACGAGACCGACCGCGACCACGACCTCGCGCCGCGTCGGATGGCGAAGTACCGGACCGAGAACGGCGAGGAATTCGACGTGCCGTTCGCGGACGACGCCGAGATCCCCCCGACCTGGCTGTGCCGTAACGGCCAGGAGGGCATTCTGCTCGAGGGCACCACGGTCGAGCCCAAGAAGGTCAAGCCGCCGCGCACCCACTGGGACATGCTGCTGGAGCGTCGCAGCAAGGAAGAGCTCGAGGAGCTGCTGCAGGAGCGGATGGATCTGATCAAGAGCCGCCGCCGCGCGTAGCCCGGACAGCTCGGGCGCCGAACGACAGAGCCCCCCAACCCGAATCGGGTGGGGGGCTCTTCGCTGTGTCCGGGCCGGGTGGGCGGCCCGGGCACAGTGGCCGGGATCCGCTCTCAGTGACTGGCGACCTTGCGGTACTGCAGCAGCGACATCGGCACCGCGACCGCGAGGATCGCCAGCGAGCACAGGATCGCGTACTCGACGCAATGATCGGCCGGCCAGCCGTCGGCGGGCACGAAGGTGGGCGGGGCGCCGTTGTCGAAGAGTTTGCGCCCGGCCGCGGCGACCGCGGTGATGGGATTCCATTCCGCGATGACGCGCAGCGGCCCGGGCAGGCTCTCCCCGGAGATGAACGCCGAGGAGATGAACGTCAGCGGGAACAGCCAGATCAGGCCCGCGCTCTGGGCGACCTCCACGCTCGGCGACAGCAGCCCCGTCAGCGCGCCCACCCACGACATGGCGAACGCGAACAGCAGGATCACCCCGAAGGCCAGCACCGCGTCCAGGATGCCGCCGTTGATGCGCCAGCCGACCGCGTACCCGCAGCCGACCATGACCGAGAGCGCCAGGATGTTGACCACCAGGTCCGAGAGCGTGCGGCCCATGAGCACCGCCAGCCGGGACATGGGCAGGGTGCGCATGCGGTCGATGATGCCCTTGTGCAGGTCGTTGGCCAGGCCGACGGTGGTGAAGGCGGCGTTGAAAGCGACCGTCTGGGTGAAGATTCCGGCCAGCAGGAATTCGCGGTACTGCCCGCCGCCCAGCGACGCGCCGAACACGTAGGCGAACAGGAACACGAACATCAGCGGCTGGATGGTGGCGGTCACCAGCAGGGTGGGCACGCGCAGGATGGTCAGCAGATTGCGGTAGGCGACGATGGCGCTGTCGCGAAAGACGCGGGGCAGGGCCATGAATGACTCGGATGCGGTACCGGGGGCGCGGTCCCGCGCGGGCGCGTCCGCGGGGGGCGCGGGGGCGTCGTTCAGGGCGGTCACGACAGGATCTCCTCTTGCACGGTGTCGAGGGAGCGGACGGGTGCTTTGCGTTCGGCGGATTTGCCGGTGAGAGAAAGGAATACGTCGTCCAGGCTGGGACGGTGCACGGCCGCGTCGACGACGCAGATGCCCGCGTCGTCGAGCCGGCGCAGCGCCTCGACCATGGTGCGGGTGCCGTCGCCGACCACGATGGTGACCGCGTCGGCGTCGTAGCCGGGTTCGCCGACCCCGACCCCCGAGAGCACCTTCATCGCCGGTTTGGGGTCCTGCCCGGGCGCGAGGGTGACCGTGAGCCGGTCACCGCCGATGGAGGTCTTGAGCTCGTCGGCCGACCCGCGGGCGATGACCCGCCCGCGGTCGATGACGGTGATGCGGTCGGCGAGCAGGTCGGCTTCCTCCAGGTACTGGGTGGTGAGCAGCACGGTGGTGCCGTCGTCGACGAGGTCGCCGATGACGCGCCACATGTCGAGCCGTCCACGCGGGTCGAGCCCGGTGGTGGGCTCGTCCAGGACCACCACCGGGGGCCGGCGTACCAGTGCGCCGGCCAGATCGAGCCGGCGGGCCATACCGCCGGAGTAGGTGCCCGCCAGCCGCCCGGCCGCGTGGTCGAGGCCGAGGGCGGTGAGCAGTTCGGTGGCGCGGTCCCCGGCCTGTTTCTGGCTCATGCCGTACAGGCGGGCGACCATGCGCAGGTTCTCGAAGCCGGTGAGGTTGGCGTCCACGGCCGCGTACTGCCCGGACAGGCCGAGCCGGGTGCGGGCGCGGGCCGGGTCCTCGAGGACGTCGACCCCGGTGACGCGCACCGACCCCTTGCTGGGGCGCAGCAGCGTGGTGACGATGCGGACCGTGGTGGTCTTGCCCGCCCCGTTGGGGCCGAGCAGGCCCATCACGGTGCCGGACGGGATCTCGAGATCGATGCCGTCCAGCACCCGGACCTTGCCGTAGTACTTGACCAGTCCGTTGACTTCCACTGCCAGGCTCATCGGGCTTCCTCCCGCTCGGTGCGAGAGTGACTCGCCGCCAGGTGTTCTCGCAGCACCGGTCCGATGGCTGCGAGGGCTTCGGGCGTGGTCATGCCCGCGTGCCGGCAGCGCACGAGGTGATCGTGCACGGTGCCGGTGGCGTACGGTTCCCAGCTCGCGGCGTTGCGGGCGGGGTCCGCACGGTTGATCTCGTCGTCGGCGGCGGTGAAGAACAGGACATCGCCGTCGAAGACGCCGGGCCGGAACGCGTGGGCCAGTTCCGCGCCGTTGGCGTATCCGGTGTAGAGCCGTTCGAGATGATCGACGGTGAGCGCCGCGAACGGGCCCGGCCGGTTGCGCAGCAGTTCCGCCGCTTCGGGCAGGGTCAGGCGCGGGTCGATATCGGTGTCGCCGAGCAGGTCGCTGCCGAATTCGCCGATGATGTCCGCGACGCTGGGAACCGCGTCGGCGAGCCAGCGCTCGGACAGCTGGTAGCTGTCCATCATGCCCAGCAGTGCGACGCGGTCGCCCAGCTCCTGCAGTTGGACGCCGACCTCGTGGGCGAGCAGCCCGCCCAGCGACCAGCCCAGGATGTGGTACGGACCGTACGGCTGCACCGATTTGATCTGCGCCACATAGTATTTCGCGGCTTCCTCGATGCTCGAGTGCTGCAGCCGGGCGTGTTCGGGGTCGCGGGACACGTGCGGGGCCTGCAAACCGTAGACGGGCCGGTCCCCCGGGATGTGCGCGAGCAGTCCGGCGAAGCACCAGGCCAGGCCGATGGCCGGGTGCAGGCAGAACAGCGGCGGCAGCGCCGAATCGGTGATCGGGCGCAGCGGCAGCACCGGGCGCAGGGCCGCGGCCAGCGCCGCCCCGGTGTCGCCCTCGGCGTCGGCGAGCCGGCGCGCGATGGCGGCCGGGCTCGATTCGCCGAACATGGCCTGCACCGGCAGCTCGATGCCGCCCGCTCGCAGCTGCGCGACCACCTTGGTCGCGAGCAGCGAGTTGCCGCCGAGTTCGAAGAAGCCGTCGTCCGCGCCGACCCGCTCGATCCCGAGCACCTCGGCGAAGGCCGCGCACAGGGCCGCCTCGGTCGGGGTACTCGGCGCCCGGTAGCCCTCGCCGGCGGTGAACACCGGCTCGGGCAGCGCCTTGCGGTCGAGCTTGCCGACCGGGGACAGCGGGACCCGGTCCAGCAGCATGATCGACTGCGGGACCATGTAGTTGGGTACCAGCTCGGCCACGTGCGCGAGCAGTTCGGCCACCGCGGGCGCGGTGCCCGCGCGCGGCTTGACGTACGCCACCAGCGCGGTGACGCCCGCCGGGGTGCGATGCCCGATCGTGGTGGTGAACTCGACCGCGGGATGCTTGGCCATGGCCGCGTCGATCTCGCCGAGTTCGATGCGGAAGCCGCGGATCTTGACCTGGTGGTCGGTGCGGCCCACGTACTCCAGATCCCGTGCGCGCCCGGCGTTCTCGGTCCACCGCACCAGGTCGCCGGTGCGGTACATGCGTTCGCCGGGCTTGCCGAACGGGTTGGCGACGAAGCGCTGGGCGGTGAGCCCGGGCCGGTTCAGGTAGCCGCGGGCCAGCGCGGCGCCGGCGAGCTGGAGCTCACCGGTCACCCCGCCCGGTACCGGGTGCAGGCGCCCGTCCAGGACGGTGGCCTGCACGCCGCGGATGGGACCGCCGATGGTGATGGGCCCGCCCGGTGTCATGGGCTGGGAGATCACGGTGACGATGGTGGTCTCGGTGGGCCCGTACACGTTGTAGAGCTTGCGGCCCGGCGCCCAGCGGGTGACCAGGTCCGGGGGCAGCGCCTCGCCGCCGACCAGGACGTGGCGCAGCGCGGTGATGCCGGCCGGGTCGACGGTGCCCAGCGCCGAGGTGGTGATGAAGGCGTGGGTGATGCCCTCCTCGGCGAACACCGCGCCCAGCTCGTCGCCGCCGACCACCCCGGGTGGGGTGATGACCAGGGTCGCGGCTCCGCCGAGCGCGAAGAGCAGATCGAGCATGGCGGCGTCGAAACTCGGTGTGGCGAAGTGCAGTACGCGGCAGCCGGGGCCGACCTCGAAGCGCTGGGCGGTCTCGGCGGCGAAGTTGGACAGGCCGCCGTGGGTGACGACGACGCCCTTGGGCACGCCGGTGGAACCCGAGGTGTAGATGACGTAGGCCGGGTTCTCCATGCGCAGCGGGGTGATGCGTTCGCGGTCCTGGATCGGGGTGTCGGCCGCGGCCAGGACGCGGCGGCGGAAGGACGGGGCGTCCAGCACGGTCCAGTTCGCGCCGTCGGGCATGTGCTCGCGGTGCTTGGACAGGGTGATGCCGATGCCCGCGCCGGAGTCGGACAGCATGTGGCTGATGCGCTGCGCCGGGTAGGTGGGGTCGACCGGGACGAACGCGGCGCCGGCCTTGGCGATGGCCAGCATGACCGCGACCGATTCGGCCGAGCGCGGAATGCCCATGGCCACCAGGGTTTCCGGGCCGACGCCGTAGCCGATGAGCACCCGGGCGAGCCGGTTGGTCCAGCGGTCCAGGGCGTCGTAGGAGATCTGGGTGCCGCCCGCCCGCACCGCCACGGCCTGGCGGTTGCGGTTCGCGGCGGCCTCGAACACCGCCGGGAAGGTCACGGGCGCACCGGCCTCGGCGCCGCGCACCGGGGCGAGCGCGGTCCATTCGGCCGGGTCCAGGAGTTCGAGATCGCCGACCGCGGTGGCGGGGCCGGCCGCGGCCGCGCCCAGCAGGCGCGCGAAACGGTCGGCCAGGCGCTGGGCGGTGGCGTGCTCGAACAGGTCCGCGGCGTAGTCGACCGAGACGGTGATGCCGTCGGGTTCGCGGGCCGGGGTCCAGGATTCGGTGAGGGTGAACTGCAGATCGAATTTGGCGATGCCGGGATCGGCGTCGGCGGCCTCGATGCGCAGGCCGGGCAGTTCCAGGACCCGGACGGGCTGGTTCTGCACCGAGAGCATGACCTGGAACATGGGGTGGTGCGCCTGCGAGCGCACCGGGTTGAGCACCTCGACGAGCCGCTCGAACGGCACGTCGGCGTGGGCGAAGGCTTCCAGGTCGGTGTCGCGGACCGCGCGCAGCAGGTCGCCGAAGGCGGCGCCGGAGTCGATGCG
Organism: Nocardia sp. NPDC055321; assembly: GCF_053645575.1. Taxonomy (NCBI): domain Bacteria; kingdom Bacillati; phylum Actinomycetota; class Actinomycetes; order Mycobacteriales; family Nocardiaceae; genus Nocardia; species Nocardia sp. NPDC055321. Next base: position 86,018 of record NZ_JBSHMS010000022.1, on the reverse strand, counting down.
GGTGCGCAGTACCAGGGTGCCGACGAACATGCCGATCATGCGGTCCAGGGCCGGATGCCCGCGCCCGGCGATGGGTGTGCCGACGGTGATGTCGTCCCCGGCGGTGACCCGGTGCAGCAGGGCGACCAGCGCGGCGTGCAGCACCATGAACATGGTGACGCCGTGCTCGGCGGCCAGGGCCTGCAGTTCGCGATGGGTGAAGGCGTCCAGGGTGCACTCGACGGTGCCGCCGCGGTAGCTGGGCACCGGCGGGCGCGGCCGGTCGGCCGGGACCGTGAGCAGTTCCGGGATCCCGGCCAGGGCGCCGCGCCAGTAGTCGAGCTGGCGGCTGATGACCGAGTCGGGCTCGGTCTCGGCGCCGAGCACGTCCTGCTGCCACAGCGTGTAATCGGCGTACTGGATGGGCAATTCGGGCCAGTCGGGTTCGCGGCCGCCCGCGTAGGAGCGGTAGGCGGCGGCGACGTCGGCGGCCAGCGGCTGCAGGGACCAGCCGTCCATGGCGATGTGGTGCACCACCAGGACCAGCACGTGTTCGGCGACGACGCTCTCGGTTCCGGTCAGGCGCAGCAGGGCCGCGCGCACCGGCACCGTGGTGGCCAGCTCGAATCCGGCGGCGGCCACGCGGCGCACCTCGGCGGTCACCTCGCCCGCGGCGACGGTGCGCAGCGGCAGCGCGATGGCCGCCGCGGCCGCGTCCAGCACGTGCTGGCGAGGTTCGCCGTCGAGTTCGGGGAAGACCGTGCGCAGGGTTTCGTGCCTGCGCTGGACCGCGTGCAGCGCCGCGTGCAGGGCCTGCACGTCGAGTTCACCGCTCAGGCGCAGGGCGACCGGGACGTTGTACGCGCCCAGAGCCTGCCCGCTCGCGTTGAACTTCTCGAGGAACCACAGCCGGCGCTGGGCGGCCGAGAGCGGGATCGCCTCGGGCCGCGGCCGCCGCTGCGGTTCGGGCCGCAGTTCGGTGGTGGCCGGTCCGCTGTCCAGGGCGAGGGCGAGTCCGGCCACGGTGGGCGCGGTGAACAGGGCGCGCACCTCGAGCCGGACACCGGTGGCCGCGGCCAGGCGGGCCACCAATTGGGTTGCCAGCAGCGAGTTTCCGCCGACCTCGAAGAAGCTGTCGTCGGCGCCGAGCCGGTCGGCGCCCACCAGTTCGCCCATGATGGCCGCGACCAGGATCTCGGTCTCGGTCTCGGGGTCGCGGGAGAGCGCGGCGACCACGGCCTGCGGTTCGGGCAGGCCGGCGCGGTCGAGCTTGCCGACCGGGGTCAGCGGGATGCGCTCGAGCACGGTGATGGAGCCGGGGACCATGTGGGCGGGCAGGCGTTCGGCGCAGTGCGCGCGCAGCGCGTCGAGTTCGACCGCGGCGCCCGGCTGGGCGGGCAGGACGAACGAGACGATGCGCGCGGTGCCCGCCATCTCGCGAACCTCGGTGTGCGCGAAGTGGATCGCGGGGTGGGCGGTGAGCACGGCGTCGATCTCGCCGAGTTCGATGCGGAAACCGCGCACCTTGACCTGGTGGTCGCTGCGGCCCAGGTAGAACAGTTCGCCGGCGGCGGTCCAGCGCACGACGTCGCCGGTGCGGTACATGCGCCCGCCCTCGGGACCGTACGGGTCCGCGACGAACCGGGCCGCGGTGAGTCCGAGCCGGTCCAGGTAGCCGCGGGCGACGCCCTGGCCGCCGACGTACAGCTCGCCGGGCACCCCGATCGGGACCGGCCGCAGGCGTTCGTCCAGGACCAGGGCCCGCGCGCCGCGCACCACGGTGCCGATGGTGACCGGTTCCCCGGGCCGCATGGGCCCGGCGATGCTGATGACCACGGTGGCCTCGGTGGGACCGTAGCCGTTGAACATCAGGCGGCCGGGGGCCCAGCGCGACACCAGTTCCGGGCCGCACGCCTCGCCGCCGACGGCGATGGCGCGCAGGCTCGGCAGCTCCCAGGCGTCGCGGTCGATGGTGGCCAGGGCCGCGGGGGTCAGGAAGGTGTGGCTGATCTCCTCGCGTTCCATGAGGGCGGCGAGTTCGTCGCCGCCGTAGACCTCCGGCGGCACGATGACCATGGTCGCGCCGGCGCCGATGGTGAGCAGCAGGTCGAAGATGGCGGCGTCGAAGCTCGGCGAGGAGAAGTGCATGGTGCGCGATTCGCGCTCGACCCGCATACGGTCGCGGATCTCGTCGCCGAAGTTGGACAGGCCGCCGTGGGTCACGGCCACGCCCTTGGGTTTTCCGGTCGAGCCCGAGGTGTAGATGACGTAGGCCAGATCGGCGGTCCACAGGGTGTCGACGCGGTCGGCGTCGGTGATCGGGCCGTCGTCCAGGACCTCGAGTTCGTCCAGGAGTTCGGGGTCGTCGAGCAGCAGCCATTCCGTGGCGTGCTCGCCGGCGGCGGTGTAGAGCCGGTCGGCGTGCTCGATCATGCTGATGCCGACGGCGCAGCCGGAGTCGGTGAGCATGTGCCGCACCCGGTCCGCCGGGTAGTTGGGATCGACCGGGACGAACGCGGCGCCGGATTTGGCCACGGCCAGCACCGACAGCACCGATTCCACCGACCGGGTGAGCCCGAGCGCGACCCGGTCCCCCGGGCCGAGCCCGCGCCGGATGAGCGCGCGCGCCAGGCGATTCGAGTACACGTCGGATTCGAGGTAGCTCAGCGCGGTGTCACCGAACTGCACGAAATCGCGATCGGGGTTCAGGTGCGCGGTGGCGGCGAAGTAGGCCGCCAGGCTGCACTGGGGTTCGGGGGCCGGACCCCAGGCGGGGGTGAACAGTTCGCGTTCGGTGTCGGTGCGGGCGTCGATGTCGCGGATCCGCACGCGCGGGTCGGCCGCGACGGCGGCGAAGATCCGGTTCAGCCGCTCGGCCAGGGTCTGGACCGTCGCCTGGTCGAAAAGCTCGGCGGCGTACAGGAATTCGAAGACGCGCTGGTCGGGTTCCGTGCCGGGCAGGACCCGCAGTTCGAGGTCGAACTTGGCCAGCGCGATGTCGAGTTCGTCGGCTTGCAGGGCTAATCCGGGCAGGCGCAGGACCGGGACCGGGGTGTCCTGCACGGTGAGCGCCACCTGCAGGACGGGCCGGACGCCGCCGGTGCCGAGTTCCTCGACGACCCGTTCGAACGGCACCTCGGCGTTGGCCATGGCGGCGAGTTCGGTGTCGCGGTCGGCCTGCAGCAGTTCGGCGAAGCCGCGGTCGGGGTCCACGTCCGAGCGCAGGATCAGGGTGTTGACGAACATGCCGACGAGTTCGTCCAGGCGGGTGTCCCCGCGCCCGGCGACCGGGGTGCCGATCACGATGTCGCGACCGCCGGTGACGGTGCGCAGCAGCACCGCGAGGCTGGTGCGCAGCACCATGAACACGCTGACCCCGTGGGCGCGAGCCACGTCGGCGATGCGCCGTTGCAGATCCTGGCCGACCTCGAACCGCACCGTGCCGGCGCGCTGGGTGGGCGCGGCCGGGCGGGGCCGGTCGTAGGGCAGCGGCATCTCCTCGGGCAGATCCGCGAGGGCGGTGCGCCAGTACGCGAGCTGGATCGCCGCGGCGCTCTCGGGATCGGACTCCTGGCCGAGGCAGGCGCGCTGCCAGAGGCTGAAGTCCGCGTACTGCACCGGCAGTGGCGTCCAGGCCGGGGCGGCCCCGCCGTGCCGCGCGGTGTAGGCGATGGCCAGGTCCTGGGTGAGGGGGCCCAGGGACCAGCCGTCGGCGGCGATGTGGTGCAGCACGATGCCGAGCAGGTGCCGGCGATTGCCTGTGCGCAGCAACGTCATTCGCAGCGGGATCTCGCGGGTCAGGTCGAAGCCGCGGCGGGCCAGCTCGCGCAGGGTGTGCTGGGCGCCGGTCTCGTCGGTTTCGATGGGGTCCAGTGCGGGCAGGCAGTGCGCGGTCTCGAGCAGGCGCTGGAAGGCGCCCTGCTCGTCCTCGGGGAAGATCGTGCGCAGCACCTCGTGCCGCTCCACCAGGTCGGTGAGGGCGGCGCGCAGCGCTTCGACGTTCGGATCGCCGTCGATTCGCAGCACGAACGCGATGTTGTAGGCACTGGATTCGGGGGAAAATCTGTTCAGGAACCACAGTCGCTGCTGCGGCAGGGACAGTGGTACGCGCTCCGGGCGCGGGGTGTGCACCGCCAGCGCCGCTTTCCGCGTCCGGGGCGCTTCCTGCAGGCGGGCCGCGACCCCGGCCACGGTGGGGGCCTCGAAGATCGCGCGGACCGGCAGTTCCACCCCGAACTCGTGGTGCAGGGCGGCGGTGAGCCGGGTGGCGAGCAGGGAGTTGCCGCCGATGTCGAAGAAGTTGTCCTCCGCGCCGTGCACCGGCGCGCCCAGGACCGCGCCGAAGACCTGCGCGACCTGCTGCTCGGTGTCGGTGCCGGGGGCGCGCGAGGGCGCGATGGCCGCGAAATCCGGTGCGGGCAGGGCCTTTCGGTCGAGCTTGCCCGACTGGGTGACCGGCACCGTGTCCAGGACGGTGAGCGCCGCGGGCACCATGTAGCCGGGCAGGCGCCCGCGCGCGGTGGCCAGCACGGCCGCCGGATCGAGGTCGCCGTCGGCGGTGAGGTAGGCGACCAGGCGCGGGATGCCGCGCTCGTCGTTGTGAACGACGGTGAGCGCGAACGTGATTCCCGGGTGTGCGCGCAGCACGTGGTCGATCTCGCGCAGTTCGATGCGGAAGCCGCGGATCTTGATCTGGTCGTCGGCGCGGCCCAGGAAGCGCAGCTGCCCGGTGGTGTCGGCGACCACGAGATCGCCGGTGCGGTACATGCGTTCACCGCGCCGGCCGTGCGGGTTGGCCGGGAAGGACTGGGCGGTGAGGCCGTGCCTGCCCAGGTAGCCGCGCGCGAGGCCGGGGCCGGACAGGTACAGCTCGCCCGCGACGCCCGGCGGGACCGGGTGCAGGCGGGGGTCGAGCACGAACAGCCGCATACCGCGCACCGGCAGGCCGATGGGGACCGGTTGCCCGGCGACCATGGGTCCGGTGGCGGTGGCGGCGACCGTGGCCTCGGACGGGCCGTACATGTTGTGCATGCGGCGCTGCGGCAGATCCGCCGGGCGGGCGGCCGGATCGGTCCAGACGCGGACCAGGTCCTCGGGGCAGGCTTCGCCGCCGACGATGACCGCGTCGAGTTCGGGCAGGGTGTCCGCGGGGACGGTGGCCAGGGCGGCGGGGGTGACGAAGGCGTGCGTGATGCGTTCGGCGCGCAGCAGATTCGCGAGTTCGGCGCCGCCGTAGATGCCCGCGGGGGCGACCACGACGGTGGCGCCGGCCGCGAAGCCCAGCAGCAGTTCGAGTACCGAGGCGTCGAAGCTCGGCGAGGAGAAGTGCAGGGTGCGGGCGGTGTCGGTGACCTTGAACAGGTGCATCTGCTCGTGGGCGAGCGAGGCGAGGCCGGCGTTGGTGACGACCACGGCCTTGGGCTTGCCGGTGGTGCCGGAGGTGTAGATCAGGTAGGCCGGTCCCGCGGTGCGCAGCGGGTGGTGGCGGTCGGCGTCGGTGACGGGGGTGATGGGGAACCGGGCGCATTCGGCGGTCAGCTCGTCCGAACCCAGCAGCAGCCAGTCGACGTAGGTCTTGCGGTGCCGTCCGCGCTTGGCGGGCCAGGTGGGCATGCCGGCGTGGTGGTTGGCGTCGGTGATGCCGAGCATGGCCCCGGAGTCCGAGAGCATGTGCGCGATGCGGTCGGCCGGGTAGTCGGGGTCGATGGGCACGTACGCGGCACCGGTCTTGGCGACCGACCACACCGCGAGGATGCTGTCCAGGCTGCGGGGCAGCGCGATCGCCACCACCACCTCGGGGCCGGCGCCGTGTTCGATGAGCACGCGGGCGAGGCGGTTGGAGCGTTCGTCGAGATCGCGATAGGTGGTGTCGCGGTGCTGGAATCGGACCGCGACGTTGTCGGGCACGCGCTCGGCGGTGTCGGTGAGCAGGCGGGCCAGGGTGGTGCCGGGTTCGCCCGGCGCGCCCACGATGGGGACGAGCTTCGCGGTTTCGCGCGCGTCCAGCAGCGGCAGGTCACCGACGGGCACGCTCGGGTCGGCGACGGCCGCGGCCAGCACCGCGCCGAAGCGCCGGGCGATGGCCTCCACCGTGGCGTGGTCGAAAACGTCGGCGGCGTAGCCGAATTCGGCGGTGAGCCCGGCGTCCTCGGCGCTCGCACCCAGGGGTTCGTGCACGGTGAGCTGCAGGTCGAACTTGGCGACGTCGACCTGGATGGGCAGGACGGCGGCGCTGAGCCCGGGCAGGTCGAAGCTCAGTTCCGGGGTGCTGTCGTAGGAGAGCATGACCTGGAACAGCGGGTGGCGGGCCGCGGAGCGTTCGGGGTTGACCACGTCCACGAGCCGTTCGAAGGGCACGTCGGCGTTGGCGAACGCGTTGAGGTCGGTGTCGCGGACCTCGGTGAGCATGCGGTCGAATCCGGCGGCCGGATCGACGCGGGTGCGCAGCACGAGGGTGTTGACGAACATGCCGACGAGTTCGTCCAGCGCCGGGTCGCTGCGGCCCGCGATGGGGGTGCCGATGGCGATGTCGGTGGTGTTGCACAGGCGCGCGAGCACCGTCGCCAGCGCCGCGTGCAGGACCATGAAGGTGCTGACGCCACGATCGGCCGCGACCGCGGCCAGCGCCTTGCGGGTGGCGGCGGGAATGGTGAATTCCACGCTGCCGCCGTCGGTGGAGCGCCGGCGCGGGCGCGGGCGGTCCAGCGGCAGGTCCAGCTGATCGGGCAGGTCGGCGAGCGCGGCCCGCCAGTAGGCGAGCTGCTTGGACAGCGCGCTGGCCGGGTCTGCCTCGTCGCCGAGCAGTTCGCGCTGCCAGAGCGCGAAGTCGGCGTACTGCACCGGCAGCGGCGTCCAGTCGGGGGCCGCGCCGGCCGTGCGGGCGGCGACCGCGCTCATGATGTCGCGGGTCAGCGGGGCGATGGACCAGCCGTCGCCGCTGATGTGGTGCAGCACCATGAGGAAGACGTGCTTGTCCGGGCCGGTGGCGTAGAGCGCCACCCGCACCGGGGCCTGGCTGCGCAGATCGAAGCCGTAGCCGGCGAACTCACCGGCGAGGCGGACCACGTCGCCGGCGGCGGCGTCGACGGGGTCGAGGGTGAGCGGGATCTCGGCGGCGGGGTGCACGACCTGGCCGGGACCGTCGGGGGTGTCGGGGAAGGTGGTGCGCAGGCTCTCGTGCCGTTCGAGCACGTCGAGCAGGCCGGCGCGCAGGGCCGAGATATCCAGGGGCCCGGTCAGTTCCACCGCGAGCGGCATGTTGTAGGCGGCGGCGTGCTCGGCGAAGCGGTTGAGGATCCACAGCCGCTGCTGTGCCAGGGACAGCGGAATGTGTTCGGGCCGTTCACCGGCGGCGAGGATCGGTGAGGCGCTCTCGGCCTGCGGGGCGTCCAGGCGCGCGGCCAGGGCGGTGACCGTGGAGTACTCGAACAGATCGCGGATGGTCAGGGCGGTGCCCAGGGCGGCGTTGACCCGCGCGATGGCGCGGGCGGCGCTGAGCGAGTTGCCGCCGAGATCGAAGAAGCTGTCCTCGACGCCGATGTCCTCGGTGCCCAGGACCTCGGCGAACACGGCCACGAGGCGGCGTTCGGCCTCGGTGCCGGGTTCGGTGGCCACGCGCGCGGGGCGGCGCAGGGTGATCTCCGGGTCGGGCAGGGCCTTGCGGTCGACCTTGCCGTTGGCGCTCAGCGGTAGTTCGTCGAGCACCATGAGCGCGGCGGGCACCATGTATCCGGGCAGCAGTTTGCGCAGGCCGGCGCCGAGTTCGGCGGGGTCGAGCGGGCCCGCGCCGGGGGCGGCGACGGCGTAGGCGGCGAGTTCGTCGCCACCGCGCCCGCGCCGGGCCACGCAGACCGCGCGGGCGACGCGCGGGTCGCTCAGCAGCGCGGTCTCGATCTCCCCCAGTTCGATGCGCAGGCCGCGGATCTTGACCTGGAAGTCGCTGCGGCCCAGGTATTCCAGGACTCCGGTGCGCCCGGCGCGCCAGCGCACGAGGTCGCCGGTGCGGTACATGCGGGTGCCGGGGGTGAAGGGGTTGGCCACGAACCGGTCGGCGGACAGGCCGGGGCGGCCCAGGTAGCCGCGCGCCAGCTGCACGCCCGCGAGGTAGAGCTCGCCCACGACGCCGGGCGCGACGGGCTGCAGACGGGTGTCCAGAACGTAGGTGCGGGTGTTCCACACCGGGGAGCCGATGGGCACGTCGGTGGCGCCGGGGACGCAGTGCCAGGCGGTGACGTCGACGGCGGCTTCGGTGGGGCCGTACAGGTTGTGCAGTTGCGGCGCGTCCGGGCCGGTGCCCAGGGCGGTGTGGAACTCGGCGACGGTGGCGGCGGGCAGAGCTTCGCCGGAGCAGAAGACCCGGGCCAGGCCGGTGCAGCCGGCGACGTCAGTGTCGGTGAGGAAGACCGAGAGCATCGAGGGCACGAAGTGCGCGGTGGTGACCCGCTTCTCGGCGATGATCCGCGCCAGGTAGCCGGGGTCGCGGTGCCCGTCGGGGGCGGCGATGACCAGGCGCGCGCCGATCTGCAAGGGCCAGAAGAACTCCCACACCGAGACGTCGAAGGTCGCGGGGGTCTTCTGCAGCACCACGTCGGTGGCGTCGAGGGGGTAGGCGTGCTGCATCCAGCGCAGCCGGTTGACGATGGCGGCGTGGCTGACCCCGACGCCCTTGGGCTTGCCGGTGGACCCGGAGGTGAACAGCACGTACGCCAGGTGATCCGGGCGCAGCGGGGCGGTGCGGTCGGCGTCGGTGACCGGGCGGGGCGAGTGCGCGCTCAGGTCGGCGGCGTCGATGTCGAATCGTGGTGCGCCGGCGGGCAGTTCGAGGGCGTCCCGGGTGGTGGTCAGCACGCACAGCGGATGCGCCTGGTCGAGTACCTGGGCGACGCGATCGGCGGGATGGTCGGGGTCCAGGGGCAGGTAGGCCGCGCCCGCCTTGACCACGGCGTACATGCCGACGAGCAGTTCGTGGCTGCGGCGCATGGCGAGCGCGACCACGGTGTCGGGGCCCGCGCCGCGCGAGATGAGTTCGCGCGCCAGGCGATTGGCGCGTTCGTCGAAGGCGGAGTAGGTGAGGATCTCGCCCTCGAAGTCGAGCGCGACCCGGGCCGGGCTCAGGGCGGCACGGTCGGCGAACAGGCCGGCCAGGGTGCCTTCCTGGCGCGCGACGCGGGTCGAGTTCCATTCGTGCAGCACGCGTTCGCGTTCGAGGTCGGTGAGGGCGGGCAGGTCGCCGACGATCTGCTCGGGCGCCGCGCGCAGGAACCGCTCGAGGAAGTCCAGGAAGCGGCCGTGGTGCATGGTCAACTCGGCGTCGCCGTACAGGCGCGGGTTGGCCTCGAAGTCGATGTGGATGCGGTTGCCGACGCCGTTGTAGAGGTTGATCGAGAGGTCTTCGACCGGGCCGGTGGAGAGCACGTTGAGCGAGCCGACCAGGCTGCCGAACTTCAACTCGCTGTGGAACAGCATGAGATTGACCATGGGCCCGAAGAAGCCGCGGGCGTCGCGGGAGTAGCCGCAGTCGCGGCGGATGTCGTCGCTGCGGTAGCGCTGATGCCGCAGGGCGCCGGTGATCTGGAGTTCGACCGCGCGGACCGCGTCGGCGACGGTGGCGGAGCCGTCGAAGTGCACGCGCAGCGGTACGACGTTGGAGACCACGCCCGCCGAGCGGCGCAGCGCCACGGTGGTGCGCGCGGAGACCGGCAGCGAGAGCACGACGTCCTGGTTGCCGGTGACGGCGCGGACGTAGCAGGCCAGCGCGGCCACGAACAGCGCGGAGGTGTTGGAGCCGAACGCGGACGCGGCGGCCTGCACGGCGTCGGCCACGTGCTGGCCCAGGACCGCGGTGGCGCAGCGGCGGCTGGCGTCGGATCCGGCGGCGACCGAACCGGACCCGGCCAGGGTGATGGGCTCGCTCACGCCCTCGAGCTGTTCGCGCCAGTAGTCGCCGTCGCTGCGGAAGCGGCTGGTCTCGCGGTAGCGGTTCTCGTCGCCGTAGATGGTGGACAGCGGGGTGGCGCGCGAGACCACGGGCTCGGTGTGGTCCTCGAGCGAGGTGTAGATCTCGGCGGTGCGGGTGAGCGCGTTCATGGCGCCGTAGCCGTCGATGACGATGTGATGGCCGCGCGAGTACCAGATGTAGTCCGAATCACCCGTCCGCAGCACCACATTGATGGTGAGCGGATCGTGTTCGATGTCGATGGGCGAGCTGGCGTGATCGTTCATCCAGGCCAGGGCCGCGCCACGCGGGTCCGGTTCCTCGCGCAGATCGATGCGCGCCCAGCCCGGGCGCCAGGTGGGGTCGACCGCCTGGTGCGGAACCCCGTCGATCTCCCACATCCGCACATGACCGACCTCGGTCTCCGCGCCGAACCGCTCGACGGCGTACAGCAGCCGGCCGACATCCAGATCGCCGTGGATCTCCACGTACTGGGCGATGGTGAGCGGAATGTCGGGCCGAATCCGCTGGGCGAACCAGAGGGCCGATTGCGCGGGAGAGAGCGCGAATGGTTGAAGCGAGATTTCACCGGAAGCACATTGGTCGACACGATCGGTGGCCAATGAACTCATCAATCACTCCTTCTGCCGCTGTTGACGCAACTCCCCGAACCCCCGTGCCCCGAACCCTTACGGCTTTCGCGCACGCGCGAGCCTTAGGACGTGATCCACGCCCTATGATTCGGAGCATCACGCCGACCGGATCGGTGGTGATCTCGAGTTGCCCGGCAACGAACGGCGTTGGCGGAGCGATATTCAGGACAGCTACTTCAAAGCAAACCTCGCGATTTTCCCGTAATTCGCATAGGGCACCGGATTGAATTCAGACATATCAACCGAAGTAACTGGGCTCTGGCTAAATTTCAGCGAATAGTCTGTTCGCTGGGCGGGACGGCCCTCGTCATACGTGCCCGCAGCTATCGCGCCGGATGGGTACCGGCTTCATGAGGGTCGGACGGACCCGCGTGGGTGTGCGCGCGCCGTCGCAGTGCTGCCGCCACGGCGGCAACCGCGGCCAGAATACACAGGATTCGTTCCGGCGCGGGCCCTATCCGCGTCGCGAGTGTCGAGTCCGTGCGCAGCGGCACCGAGGCCACCAGCGCCGCCGGGACGAACTGCTCGGTCCGCTGCTGGATGACGCCGTCGGCGGTGATGATCGCGCTGACCCCCGTCGTCACCGAAACCACCACGGCGCGACCGTGCTCCACCGCGCGCACCCGCGACATGGCCAGTTGCTGATAGGTCATCTCGCTGTCGCCGAAGGTGGCGTTGTTCGACGGCACGGTCAGCAGTTGCGCGCCGGCGCGCATGGCGTCCTGGAAGGCGCGATCGAAGGCGACCTCGTAACAGGTGGCCACGCCGATGGCGACCGGCGCGCCGCCGCCCGCCGGATCCACGTGCACCACGCCGTCCCCGTTGCCGGGCACGAAATATCCGGCGCGGTCGGCGTATTCGGAGAAGAGCCGGAAGAACGAGCGCATCGGCAGGTACTCGCCGAAGGGCTGGATGATCTTCTTGTCGTGCCGCTCCGCGGGACCGTCCGCGGTCCACACCATGACCGAATTCGTGGTCGTGCGATCGTCGTTCACGAGAACGGCGCCAACCAGGATGGGCGCCTTGATATCCCGGGACGCCTGCCGGATGAGAGCGCCGGCGTCGGCGTTGCGCAGCGGGTCGATGTCGGAGGAATTCTCCGGCCAGACAACCACATCCGGCTGCGGGGCCTGCCCGGCCGCGACGGCCCTGGCGAGTTCCTCGGTACGCTTGACGTGATTGTCGAGAACCGCGCGGCGCTGGGCGTTGAAGTCCAGGCCCAGCCGCGGCACGCTGCCCTGGATCGCGGCGACCGTGATCGGCCGGTTGCCGTCCTCCGGGCTGGGCAGCGCGGTCCGGAGGATCACTCCGGTGATCGGAACTATAGCCACAAGCATTGCCGCGGCAACAATCCGGTTCCACGATATGGGACGCGAACCCCCCGTCCCGGGAGGATTCGGACCTACCGGATCGCCGGATGTGCTACGCGCCTCCAGCAACCACACGGCGCACGCGGCCAGCCCGGCGCCGGTCAGGGCCACCGCGAAGCTCACGACCGGCGCGCCGCCGATCATGGCGTAGGGCAGGTACCACCCGTCGGCCTGACCGAAAGCGAGCCTGCCCCAAGGAAACCCGCCGAACGGGAAGCTCGAGCGCCCCCACTCGGTGAACGACCACATCAGCGCGACCCACAGCGGCCACCCCGGTAGTCGCCCGACCAGGCGTACCAGCAGGCCGAACAGCCCCACGTACACCGCGAGCGCGGTCGACAATCCGATCCACGGCACCGGTCCGACGTAAATTCCGGTCCACGGCAGCAAAGGCAGAAAGAACGCCAGCCCCGCCAGCATTCCGTATCCGAATCCCCCACGCAGGCGCCCGTTCCCGCGCACCGTGAGTGTGAGAATCGCAATACCGACCGGTGCGAGAAACCACAAAGTCCGCGGCGGGAAACTCGCGAACAACAACAATCCCGCCAGCACGGCGCACAGCATTCGCGTGAGCACCGGATACGCCCGCGCGACACGTGTCAGCCGTGTGATCACCCCGTTCCCGGCGGTCGCGACCGCGGTGGCGCCCGCCGTGTCCGGGGTCGAGTTCGAACCCGCCGCGCGGGCCCCGCCGGCCGGATCGGCGGAGGTCACACGGTGTTCCGGAGGGGTGGAAGGGGTTGCGGGCGGGGTGGTTTCGGGGGCGGGATCAGTTGCCATGGATCGTGACCCCGCGGTGCACGGTGCGCAGGCAGCGGGGCAGCTCGGCGCCGGGGGTCAGGGGCGGCAGGCCGGGGACGCGCGAGCGCGGGTCGGTGGACCAGCGCTGAACCTTGTCCGAGGCGGCCGCCACGACCAGATCCGCGGCCTCCCAGACCGCGTAGGAGGCGGGCGCGCCGGGGACCAGGGTGCCCGCGAGACCGTCGCGGACCCCGCCCGCGCGCCAGGCGCCGCGGGTGGCGGCGGCGAAGGCCGCGCGCGGGGAGATCTGATGACCGGGGGTGCGGTGGTGGGCGGCGGCGCGGATCGCGGCCCACGGATTCAGCGCGGTGACCGGGGAATCCGAGCCGATGGCCAGGGAGATCCCCGCGGCGGCCATGGCGGCGAAGGGGTTCAGGCCCGCGGCGCGCTCGGCGCCCAGGCGGGTGGCGTACATGCCGTCGGGTCCGCCCCAGGCGGCGTCGAAAGCCGGTTGCACGCTGGCGATCACGCCCCAGGCGGCGAGCTTGCCGATCTGCTCGGGATCGATCATCTCCGCGTGTTCCACGCGATGCCCGCGGGTGGCGACCGCCGGGCCGCCCAGACGGTCCACGACCTGCTCGAAGCCGGCGACGACCGCGTCCATGGCGGCATCGCCGATCACGTGGAATCCGGCCTGGATTCCAGCCTCGGTGCACGCCAGGACATGGGCGGCAACGGCTTCCGCGTCCAGGTAGGCGGTGCCGCGGGTGTCGAGGTCGGCGTAGGGGGCGCGCAGCAGGGCGGTGTGCGAGCCGAGCGAGCCGTCCACGAACAGGTCACCGCCCAGGGCGTGCACCCCGAGTTCCTTGGTCAGGGTGCGGGCCTCGTCGGCGGTGCGCACGGCCTGCCCCCAGTAGGCGCGGACCTCGACCCCGTGCGAAAAGGCCAGCAGCTCACGCACATCGGTCTCGCCGGAGATGTCCGGTCCCGCGCATTCGTGCACCGCGGCGATCCCCTGCGCGGCGGCGGCGTCGAGCGCGGCGCGGCGGGCGCGATCGCGCTGGGCCGGATCCAGGGCGCCCAGTGCCGCGCGGCGGACGCGATGGTGGGCGTCCGCGCGCAGCGGCTCGCCGCGGGTGAAGCCGGTCGCCTCGGTCACCCCCGGGACGGCGTCCAGCAGCGTGGTGGAGACCACGGCCGAATGCGCGTCCACGCGAGCCAGATACACCAGGCGGCCGGGCGCGGCGGCGTCGATCTCGGCGAGCGAAGGGGCGCGGCCGCCGGGCCAGGTCGTCTCGTCCCAGCCGTCGCCCAGGATCGGCCCGGCCGGCTGTGCGGCGGCGTGCGCGCGCAGCAGTTCCAGGCAGTGCTCGAGGGAATTCGCCTGTGCCAGATCGAGTCCGGTGAGTTTGAGGCCCAGCGCGGTGACATGCACGTGCGGGTCGGCGAAGGCGGGTGCGACGAAAGCGCCGTCCAGGTCGACGACCTCGGCGTCCGGGTGCAGCGCGCGCCCGGTGCGGTCCGCGCCGATCCACGTCACCTGGTCGCCGGTGACCGCCATGGCCGTGGCATCGGGGTTGGTCGAACTGTAGATTCGGCCGCCGACAAGCAACTGGGTACTCACGGGTTTCCAGTCTGCCGCACGCGGCCCGCCCGCCCGCAACCGCACTACCGCACAGCGGACGAATCGGATACGCGGGCTTGTCCGAATACGGCGCGAGGGCCGAGCGTGTGACGCTCGGCCCTCGCAGCAGTCGGGTTCCGGATCAGTGCCCGGGCTTGGTGAAGTCGGTCGACCCGTCGATGATCATGCGCCGGGCCGGGCCCTGGCCGTCGTCGTAGTACTCCCCGACCACGGTCGCGTCGATGACCTCCCCGTCCGGGTCGATCACCACGTTGCGGTAGCCGTACGGCCCGACGGCCGTGGCGACCCGCGAGAGCTTGCGGGCCGCGAACGCCGCGACCAGCGGGCGCAGCAGGAAACGCGTCACCGGGGTCAGGGCCAGCAGGCCCAGCAGCGAGGTGAGCAGACCCGGCACGAACATCAGCACCGCGCCGACGGTCACCAGCGCGCCGTCCGCGACCGCGGTACCGGGGTCGAGTTCACCGCGCGAGGCGCGCCGGAAGCCCTCGAACACGCGCCGGCCCTGCGAGCGGACCAGGATCAGACCGGCCGCCGAACCCAGCACAAGCAACAGGATCGTCGGGAAGACGCCGATGAGGTGACCGAAGAGCACCAGGGTGGCGATCTCGGCGACGAAGTAGGCCAGGAACAGCAGTGCGGGCATGGGGGGCGCTCCTTTCGAGCGATCTACTTCGTCAACGGCCGGCGGTGCGATTTTTCTCCCGATGCGGTGGTTCTCACATCGCATCGGGACTGTAGCGTCGCTCTACCAGGCGGCGATGCATCAGGCACGCAACCGCATCAGCACAGGTAGATCATGGTCCAGCCCGATTCGGCCCCCGAGTCCCGCCCGCGCACGCGCCGGCAGGCGTGGGAGCACGCCACCAACATTCCGATGCTCGCGCTGGCCGTGGCGTTCGTCGGCGTCTACGCCTGGCAGGTACTGGACACCGGCGCCTCCCCGCGCCTGGACACCTGGCTGACCGTCACCGACATCGCCATCTGGGCGGTGTTCGCCACCGATTTCGGCATCCGGGTGTGGCTCTCCACCGATCGGTGGCGGTTCGTGCGCCGCCGCCCGATCGAGGTGCTGATCGTGCTGCTGCCGCCCTTCCGGCCGCTGCGGCTCATGCGCGCGGCCCTGCTGATGCTGGACAGCCTCAACCGCAGTCGTGTCACCCGCGCCCGGCTGGCCATCTTCGTCGGCACGAGTTCGCTGCTCATCATGTTCCTGTGCTCGCTGGCGTTCTTCGACGCCGAGTACGGCGCGCCCGAGTCCAAGATCCTGAATTTCGGTGACGCCCTGTGGTGGTCGATGGTGTCGGTGACCACGGTCGGCTACGGCGACGTGTACCCGGTGACCACCGAGGGCCGGTTCATCGCCCTGATCCTGATGACCCTGGGCATCGGCCTGATCAGCTTCGCGATCGGCACCGCGACCAGCTGGGTGCTCGATCAGCTCAAGGCCGTGGAGGTCTCGACCGAGCGGGCCGATCAGGAGATCGGCCTGCTGGTCGCCGAGGTGCGGGCGCTGCGCGCGGAGGTCGCGGCGCTGCGCGGGACCGAGGCGCCGGACGGCGGGCCGGCTCAGGCGTTGCCCGGGCGCACCAGCCCGGTTTCGTAGGCGAGCACCACCGCCTGCACGCGGTCGCGCAGGCCGAGTTTGGTCAGCACCCGGCCGACGTGGGTCTTCACCGTCGCCTCGGACAGGAACAGCACGCCGGCGATCTCCGCGTTGGAGCGCCCGACCGCGATGTGTTCGAGCACCTCGCGCTCGCGGGCGGTGAGCACCTCGAGCACGCCCGGGTCGCGGCCCGCGGCGGGATCGTCGGCGATGAGGCGGTCCAGCAGGCGTTTGGTGACCTTCGGGGAGACCACGGCGTCACCGGCGGCGACGCTGCGGATGGCGGAGATCAGGTCCTCGGGCGGGGTGTCCTTGAGCAGGAACCCGCTCGCGCCCGCCCGCAGCGCGCCCAGCGCGTGTTCGTCGAGGTCGAAGGTGGTCATGACCAATACGCGGCTGCCGCAACCGGATTCGATGATGCGCGCGGTGGCGGTGACCCCGTCGGTGACGGGCATACGCACGTCCATCAGGACCACGTCGGGGCACAGCTCGGTGGCGCGGGTGATGGCGGTGGCGCCGTTGTCGGCCTCCCCCACCACCTCGAGATCGGGGTGGGCGCCGAGCACCATGCGCAATCCCGCGCGCATGAGCTCCTGATCGTCGACTACTAGAACGGTGATCGGCACCCGTTCAATCTATCGGTCGGGCTCGGGGTCGCCCCAGCCGTCGGGCTCGGGGTCCCCGGCCGCGGCCCGATCCAGCGGGATCGTCGCGCGAACGGTCCAGCCGCCGTTGCCGTTTCGGCCGGTGTCCAGGGTGCCGCCCAGCACCGCGATGCGTTCGCGCATGCCGAGCAGGCCCAATCCGCTGCCGGGAATGCGGGTGACCGCGGGTTCGCCGCGCCCGGAGTCGCTGATCTCCACCAGGACGTCGTGCTCGCGGCGGGCCACGATCACCTCCGCGCGCGGGGCCGGGCCGGCGTGACGCAGGGTGTTGGTGAGCGATTCCTGCACGATGCGGTGGATGCCGAGGCTGACCTCCGGGCTGACGGTGTCGAGCTCGCCGGTCATCTCCAGGCCCACGCCCAGGCCCGTGTCGCGCATCATGTGCACGACCTTGGCGATGCCGGCGGTGCCGTGCTGCGGCAGCCCTTCGGGCGCGTGTTCGCTGCGCAGCAGTTCGACCGTGCGGCGCAGTTCGCGCAGGGCGTCGCGGCCGGTGCCGGCGATGATGGTGACGGCCTTCTCCGCGGCGTCGGGGTCCCGGCGCAGGGTGTAGCGGGCGCCGTCGGCCTGCACGATCATGACGCTGACCGCGTGCGCGACCACGTCGTGCAGTTCGCGGGCGATGCGGGTGCGTTCGGCGGCGACGGCGTCGTGTGCGCGGCGTTCGCGGTCATAGTCGGCCACGGCCAGGCGGGCGGCGACCTCGTTGTCGTAGGCGTGGCGCGCGCCGACGAATTCGGCCAGGGTCCAGCACAGGGCGTAGTAGAGCGCGGTGAAGGCGGTGTCGGTGAAGCTCTCGGGGGTGTCCAGCAGCAGCGCGGACAGGGTGCCGTCGACCAGCAGCACCCCGAGGTACCACAGGCCCTCGCGCCGGCCGACGTAGGCGACCAGCGTGTAGAGCATGATGCCCAGGCCCAGCAGGGCCGGGTGCAGCGCGTTGCCCTGGGCCAGGCCCCAGTGCACGAGCGTCAAACAGATCGAGAGTGCCACCAGCACAACGGCACTGGCGCGCGGGTAGGTGCGCCGGAACACCATCGGCAGTACCAGCAGCACGCCGAGCACCACGTAGACGACGCGATGTCGGCTCTCCCCGATGGCGAGCATGTCGATGATCAGCAGACCCAGTGCCAGCATGGAGTCCGAGATCAGCGGCCTGTCCCGCAGCCACAAACTGAACCGGCGCATGCGTCCACCCTAGGTGCAGCGCCCGAGCCCCACCCCGAGCCGGATCGCCGCGTCGCCGGGACGCGGCGGTGAGCGGTGGGCGGCGTGGTTGGTTTGCCCGGAGTTGGCGCGGTCTGCTTGGCTCGGGCGGTGACGGGTGTGGACTGGGCGGTCTTGCTGAGTGCGGCGTTGGCGGCGGGGTGGGTCGACGCGGTGGTGGGCGGGGGCGGGTTGATCGTGCTGCCCACGCTGTTCGTGGTGATGCCCGGGCTGGCGCCGCAGACGGCGCTGGGCACCAACAAGCTCGCGGCCTTCTCCGGCACGACCGCGGCGGTGATCACCTTCGCGCGCAAGGTGCCGATGCAGTGGAAGCGCCTGCTGCCGGCGGCGGCGCTGGCGGGTGGGGCGGCGGCGGCCGGTTCGGCGGCGGTCGCGCTGATCGACCGCGACCTGTTCATCCCGATCGTCATGGTGGTGTTGATCGGCGTCGCGATCGTGGTGACCGTGCGCCCGTCCATCGGCGTCACCCTGGCCACCGACCCGCCCACCCGCCGCAAGACGATCCTGGTCATCGCCCTGGCGGCCGGCCTGATCGGCTTCTACGACGGCATCCTGGGCCCCGGCACCGGCACGTTCCTGATCATCACCTTCGCGACCCTGCTGGGCACCGAGTTCGTCCGCGCCGCCGCGATGGCCAAGGTCATCAACTGCGGTTCGAACCTCGGCTCCCTGGTGTTCCTGGCGAGCACCGGCCACGTCCTGTGGGCGCTGGGCCTGTCGATGGCGGCCGCGAACGTCGCGGGTTCGGTGGTCGGCTCCCGCATGGCCCTGGCCCGCGGCGCCAGCTTCGTCCGCGTGGTCCTGCTGGTGGTGGTCGTCGCGATGGTCATCCGCCTCGGCTGGCAACAGTTCGCCTGACTTTCGTCACACGACACCGCCCGAGCCGAATACACCTCGGCCGGGCCACCACGGTTCGCGGTGGCCCGGCCGAGTGACCGAATGCTCCGGATCAGGCGCCGCTGTCCCCCGAACCCGACCGACTCCCGTCGACACCCGAAATCACCGTTGCGGAACCGGATTCGACCGCGGCACCCACGGCCCCGTCCTCATCCTCCCCCGACGCCACGGTCGCCTGCCGCCGCAACACCGCGGCACCCAGGTGCCGGACCGGAACCGCAAGCCGCGGCCGCGAATTCGCGTCCCAGTAGGGAACCGCCCCGCCCTCGGGGGCGGTCGGCGCGGCCTCGGTCGAGAAATCCCCTGCGACCGAATAGGACCGCGGGCCCCCGCGGAGGGTCTCCCGCGCCCCGGGCTCCTGAACCTCACTCACGGGCTGGAGATCCGCTGACTCGGGTCCTTTGCGCTCGGCGAAAACTCCACCGGCAGTGGGGACATCCTCGCCCGTACGCGCCGGCCGCTCGGGCAGAATCCCGCCGGCTTTCGAGTCGACGGCCACGGACTCTCGCGGCACGAATACCGCAGGCTCAACCACGGTCTCATCAACCCCGAGCGCAGGTTTCCCCGCGCCCGAGACGAACTCGATCGCGTTCCCGGCGACCGGGACCGTCGCGCCCGACTCGGGCGCGCCCCGCTCGGCTTCCGGCACGGACACGTCAGGCCGGGCCACCGTCCACCGACTCCGGTCGTGCATGTCCCACCGGGTGTCTCCGGCTGTCCGGGTCTCGTCCGCCTCGCCCCCGATGGCCCGGATCGAACCGGCGTCGGCACGTGCGGCGGCGACATCGAGACGGCTCACCGGCACCGGGACCGACTCGTCGGCCGCGCCGGTTTCCCGCACCGCCGACTCCGGATCCGCCGTGCCGTCCCGGTCCGGGCGACCGCCACCGGTTACCTCGATATCCGAGGTGCTCACCGGTTCCCGGCGCACGAACGCCCCCGAAGCGGCGTCCCGCGCGGTGTGCGAGTCGGTGGCGTAGTCCCATGTCGTGGTCACCTGGACCGCAGGACCTCGCTGCCCGGCCGGCATGGGCACATCGCTTGCCGCGGGTCCGATCGAATCGTCCGCGTCGGAGTTTCGGGTGACACCGAACCCGGGGCGCACGCTCGGTTCCGGCATGCGTCCGAGATCGGCGGTGACGGGACTCACCGCTTCCGGCTGGAACCCAACGCGCGCAGCCGGTTCAGCGCCGGGCGCATCGCCGGTGGCGGAATCCGCCGTGGGCCCGATGCCCGCGCGCATCTCTCGGTCCTTGTCTACGATCGGCTGCGCATCCGCTGTCGGTTCGACCGTGGACGGGCTTTCACCGGCGACGGCGACGGACACCGCACGTTCGAACTCGTAGCGCGCGACCGGTCCGATGACGGGCAGGGCACCCGGGCCGGACTCGGCACGACCTTCCGGACGCGACCTTCGGGAGGCGTCCACGGCATGGTCCGAACGTGCACCCGATTCGACCGAGTCCGCTACCTCGGGGGCGACCGTGTGCGCGGTTGATACCGAGGGGACCTGCCGCGCAGCGGTTTCCGTGAGCGCCTGACCATTCGGCTCCGCGCTTGTCGCGCCCGCCGGTTGGGGCGGGGTGAGGCAGGGAGGGTCGGAGACCGTCGCCGGGCGCGGAGCGGCGGGTGCCGGTTCCGGGCGGTTCGCCGCCGTGGACAGTTCGGCCGCGGACAGTCCCGTGTGGGTCAGGCCCGAGGTCGCGTCGGTGCGGGTGGCGTAGGAGTCGTCCGGATCCGGGGTTGGGGAGGTGCGGGATTCGGGGGTGCCGGCCGAGCTCCAGGTGTCGGACTGGCGGACCGTCGCGCCGAATACGCGGACCGCGCGGGACACCTCGGCGGGGGTGGTGATCGCGCAGGCCTCGGCGTCGAAATTGCCGCGTACCTGGACCGTCACCGGGGCGGGGCGCGCGGTCGCGTCGAGCGCGGCGGACGGGCCGGAGGCGGTGTGCGCCTGCGGGATCGGGCCCACCAGGGTGTCGCGGGAGGGGGGCTCGGCGGGGGCGAAGATCCGGCTGGCCTGGGACGCCTTGGCGGCGGCCGAGGTTCCCCGTGCCGGAGCCATGGGCGCGGCGCGGCGGGGGTCACCGGAGGACGGGCCCGTGGCGTCGCGCCGAATCTCGGGTGCGCGCAACGCACCCGGCTCCCGGCGCACCTGGGGCGCGCGGACCGGAGCCCCGCCCGAACCCGGGGCGGGCTGTGCCACACCGGTTCCGGGCCGGGGCGCGGTGAGCCACGGCGCGAGCACCGTGGACGTGGTGTCCTGGATGCGGCGCTGGAGCTCGGCCGGATCACCGGCGGCCCCGCTCTGGAACAGCGCGGTGAGCGCACCGGACACCGCGCCGATCACGGCACCTACCAGGGCGGCCGCGCCGACCTCGTCCAGTTCCTCCGGGAACGCCGCGCGCAGTTGCTGTGCGATTTCCTGCTGGGCCGACAGCTGTGCGTAGGCGGCCCGGCCACTGACCGCGGGGATATGACGGGACACCTGCGCGCGAATCACCGCGATGCGGGCCGAGAGTTTGTCTCCCGCTTGCGCTCCCGGATCGTCGCCGGCCGCGCGCAACGCCCGCAGCAGCACCTCGACCGGTCGTTCCTCGGGCGTGCGGGCGGCGATGGCGCGCGCCGCCGAACTCACCCGATCGTCGGGTTCGGGGAACAGCAGTTCCTCTTTACTGGCGAAGTAGTTGAAGAAGGTCCGGGTGCCCACTTCGGCGGCGGCGGCGATGTCGGCGACGGTGGTCGCCTCGTAGCCTCTGGCTTCGAACAGTTCGGCGGCGGCCTCGTACAGGGCGCGGCGGGTGCGTTCTCGTTTGCGATCGCGTAGTGCGGATGGCGGCACGCGGGCAGACGCTACGGCATCCGAACAGCAAAACCTCGCATGTGCAGGGCTTGTCGCGTGCGTTTCCCTGTGTGCTACTTCGCACCCCGTGCGTTCTTGCAGCGTGTGCACCTTTGCAGCCTGTGAAGGCGAACGGGTGTGCGCGTGCTGTTGAACGACCGCCGGGGCACCCTCTAGCGTGGTGCGGGTGAGCATCGCAACCAAGGTCGTGGACGAGGAGTTCCGCGCACTCCCCCTGGCGGAGCTGGCCGAGGCCGCCCTGTCGGCGGCGACTGCGGCGGGCGCGCAGTACGCGGATCTGCGCGTGCACCGACTCCTACAGCAGTCCATCAGATTGCGGGACGGCCGCGTCGAATCGGTGCGCGACAGTACCGATCTCGGCTTCGCGGTCCGGGTCATCGTCGACGGCACATGGGGTTTCGCCTCGCACGCCGACCTCACCGCGAACTCCGCCGTCGAGGTCGCGCGCCGCGCGGTGACGGTAGCCACAACGTTGCGGGCCCTGAATCGCGAACGGGTGGAACTCGCTCCGGAGCCGCGCTACGCCGACGCGGAGTACGTCTCCGCCTACGATATCGACCCCTTCTCGGTCGCCACCCCCGACAAAGTGGCACTGCTGCTGGACTATTCGGAACGACTCGCCGCCGCGGACGGCGTCGATCACGTGACCGCCTCGGTGCTGCAGGTCAAGGAGCAGACCTTCTACGCCGACACCCTCGGCTCCCGCATCACCCAGCAGCGGGTGCGCCTGCACCCCCAATTCGAGGCCATCACCGTCGATCCCGCCGCGGGCGTGTTCGAAACCATGCGCACCCTGGCCGCTCCGGCCGGGCGCGGCTGGGAGTACGTGACCGGCGCGGACGGAATCTGGGACTGGGACGGCGAACTCGGCCGCATTCCGGGCTGGCTGGCCGAGAAGGTCAAGGCGCCCACCGTGGTCGCGGGTCCCACCGATCTGGTGATCGATCCCACCAATCTGTGGCTGACCATTCACGAGTCGATCGGCCACGCCACCGAATACGATCGCGCCATCGGCTACGAATCCGCCTACGCCGGAACCTCCTTCGCCACCCCCGACCTGCTGGGCACCCTGCGCTACGGCACCCCGATCATGCACGTGACCGGCGACCGCACCCAGGAGCACGGCCTGGCCACGGTCGGCTGGGACGACGAGGGCGTGGCCGGGCAGCGCTGGGACCTGGTGCGCGAGGGCACCCTGGTCGGCTACCAGCTCGACCGCTCGTTCGCCCCGCGCCTGGGCCTCGAGCGCTCGAACGGCTGCTCCTACGCCGACTCCGCGCATCACGTCCCGATCCAGCGCATGGCGAACGTGTCCCTGCAACCCGATCCCGAGCGCGACACCACGACCGCCGAACTGATCTCCCGGGTCGAGAACGGGCTGTACATCGTCGGCGACAAGTCGTGGTCGATCGACATGCAGCGCTACAACTTCCAGTTCACCGGTCAGCGGTTCTTCCGGATCCGGAACGGCGAGCTGGCCGGGCAGGTGCGCGATGTCGCGTATCAGGCCACCACCACCGACTTCTGGGGCGCGATGGAAGCGGTCGGCGGTCCGTCCACCTGGCAGTTGGGCGGTGCGTTCAATTGCGGTAAGGCGCAGCCCGGTCAGGTCGCGGCGGTCTCGCACGGCTGCCCGTCGGTCCTGGTGCGCGGCATCAACGTTCTCAACACCCGCGCCGAGGCCGGGCAGTGACCCGGGCATCGGGGAAAGGATCGATACGGTGAGTGTGCTTCCCGCACCCGAGGTCGTCGAACGGGCGCTGCGTCTCTCGCGCGCCGACGAGGCGATGGTGATCGTCACCGACGCGCACGAGGCGTCCCTGCGCTGGGCCGGAAACTCCATGACCACCAACGGTTCCTCGGTCGCCCGGGACTGGGCGGTGGTCTCGATCCTGCGGGACGGGGCGAGCGCGCGCGTGGGCAGCGTGAGTTCCACGAGTGTGGATCCGGCCGATATCGAGGCCGTGGTCCGCGCCAGCGAAGCGGCCGCGCGGGCGGCCGAACCGGCCAAGGACGCGATGCCGCTGCTGGAACCCGGCGCGGTCGACGCCGACACCCTGGATCGGATGCTCGACTGGGAGGGTACGCCCGCGACCACCGACATCGGGGTGTTCGGGGAGCTGGCGCGCGATCTCGCGCCCGGGTTCGACGGCGCGGACAAGCTGTACGGCTTCGCGCACCACCAGGTGCATTCCACCTGGCTGGGCACCTCGGCCGGGATGCGCCGGCGCTGGGTGCAGCCGACCGGTTCGGTGGAGATCAACGGAAAGCGCGGCGCCGGAGCGGATCTGGCCAGCGCGTGGGTCGGCGCGGGCACCACCGACTTCCAGGACGTGGACGTGCCGGGGCTGCTGGCCGAGCTCGCGCGCCGCCTGGATTGGAGCAAGCGGCGGGTCGATCTGCCCGCCGGGCGCTACGAGACGCTGCTGCCGCCCTCGGCGGTCGCCGATCTCATGATCTACATGGCCTGGTCCATGGAGGGCCGCGGCGCGCACGAGGGTCACACCGCGTTCGCGCGCGCGGGTGGTACGCGAATCGGGGAGCGGCTCACCGATATTCCGCTCACCCTGTTCTCGGATCCGTCGGCGGCGGGGCTGGAGTACCGGCCGTTCGTGGCGACCCCGGCGTCCTCGGAGTCGCTGTCGGTGTTCGACAACGGGCTCAGCGCCCAGCGCGCGGACTGGGTGCGCGAGGGCGTGGTGGAGTCGCTGGTGTACCCGCGCGCCACGGCCGCCGAGTTCGACGCACCCGTCACCCTGCCCGGGGAGAACCTGCTCATGACGGGCGGTTCGGACGCCTCGCTGACGGACATGATCGCCCGCACCGAGCGCGGGCTGCTGCTCACCTGCCTGTGGTACATCCGCGAGGTGGATCCGGCGACGCTGCTGCTGACCGGTCTGACCCGGGACGGGGTGTACCTGGTGGAGGACGGCGAGGTGGTCGGGGCGGCGAACAACTTCCGCTTCAACGAGTCGCCGCTGGATCTGCTGCGCCGGGTGTCCGAGGCGGGCCGCACCGAGATCGCGCTGCCCCGGGAGTGGAAGGACTGGTTCACCCGGACGGCCATGCCGCCGTTGCGCATTCCCGATTTCCACATGTCCTCGGTCAGCCAGGCCACCTAGTCCCCCGGTCCGCCGGGACCGGCTCGACCACGAAGGAGTCGGTCCCGATGGGTGCCACCCGCATCGGCCTGGGCGGCAGGTCCGGCTGGTCCGCGCTGGTCGCCGGCCTGTGCGTACTGGGCGTGCTGGAGGCGGTGGTCCTGCATTTCCTGGTCACCGCCCTGCTCCCGGAAGTCGTTGCCCGCGTGGTCGATATCGTCGTCGGCGCGGCCACGCTGGTCCTGCTCGCGGCTGTGGCCTCACCCCTGTGGAGCGGCGTCCGGGTAACCGACGCCCTGCTACGCGTCCGCTTCGGCTGGCTGGCAGCCCTCGATATCCCCCTCACCTCGATCACCGCGATCGCCCAGTTCACCCCGCCCGCCCGGGACCCCGCCGAACTCGGCCTGGCCGTAGACGAGGATTCCGGCCACCTCACCGTGATCCGCTCCCCGTCCTCTCCCCTGCTCCGCATCGAGTTCACCCCGCCGGTCCCCGCCCGCACGCTGGCCTTCCGCCGCGTCCGGGCCACCTCCCTGACCCTGAGCGTCACCGACCCCGACAGCCTCCGCGCTGCGGCGGGGCATTGACTTTCATCGCGAGACGACGATTACTCGCACGAAACCGATTCGGGCACGACTGGTGATCCGCACCGGCGGCCAACATCAGGCCGACCGTGCGTCGGCCAGCACGCGGGCTATGCGGCGGTGTCCGATCGAGACCCGAGGCTCTTTGGCGGTGTCGCTGCGAGGACAGACATAGGCCCGAGATGTTCCGTCGACAGCGCGACCGTGAGGGCCCTGCCCCGCCCACCGGTTGCGCCGCGAGCGAACAGCATGCCGGGTGCCCGGCGCGCGGGCATCCTGGAATGACTCACCCGTAATCATGTAATCGGATGGTGGTCACCGTGTCCGACGAACCCGCCCTCTCCCCCGCCGGCGAATTCGAGTCCGCCGACCCCGCCGCGCCGAACGCCGACGCCGAATTGTTCGGTCTGCCCGGCACTTCCGACCCGGTGTCTGATCTCCCTACAGCGGGCGACACGACCTCCGGCTCGGCGCGGCCGGGGGCGGACGTCCCGGTGCTGGACGCGTACTCGCGGGCCGTCATCGCGGTGGCGCGGGCGGTCACGCCGCACGTGGCCAGTGTGCAGACCCGGCGCGGGACCGGGTCGGCGGTCGTGTTCACCGACGACGGGTATCTGCTGACCAACGCGCACGTCGTGGGGAGCGTGGGCAACGGGGTCGTCGTGTTCGCGGACGGGGCCGAATCGCGATTCGAGGTCGTGGGGGTGGACCCGCTCTCGGATCTGGCGGTGCTGCGGGCGCGGGGCGGGGCGCCCGCGGCCGCCACGCTCGGGGACGCGGACGCACTGGTGGTCGGCCAGTTGGTGGTCGCGGTCGGCAGCCCGCTCGGGTTGGCCGGATCGGTGACCGCGGGCGTGGTGAGTGCGCTGGGCCGGTCGGTGCCGGTGGGCAACCGGCGCACCGCGCGGGTGATCGAGGACGTCATCCAGACCGATGCCGCCCTGAACCCGGGCAATTCCGGTGGCGCGCTGGCCGATTCACTGGGCCGGGTGGTCGGGATCAACACCGCGGTGGCGGGCATCGGGCTGGGCCTGGCGATTCCGATCAACCGGACCACGCGCCGCATCATCACCACGCTGCGCCACGACGGCCGGGTACGGCGCGCCTACCTCGGAGTGGTCGGGGTGCCCGCTCCCTTGCCCGCGGACGTCGCCGAACGCACCGGCCAGAACGCCGGGCTGCGGATCATGGAGGTAGTGCGCGGTGGTCCCGCCGAACGCGCGGGCCTGCGCCGGGGAGACCTGGTGCTGAGCGTGGCCCGGCGGGAAGTGCGTGACGCCCAGGGCATTCAGAGTCAGCTCTTCGACGAGGCCATCGGCCGCGCGCTCCCGGTGACGGTGCTGCGCAACGGCGCGATGGTCGACGTGATCGCGGTGCCGAGCGAACTTCCGGCCGACTGAGGCGGCAGCGGCGGTCGCGATCAACCACCGGCGCGGGGACGCCCGCGCGTCAGGACGCCGAGCGCGCGGCCTCCGCGGCGGGATTCCAGTTCTCGGCGAGCTCTTCGAGCGGGATGTCCAGGGTGCGGCTCAGGGCCACCACCGTGCCGAACGCCGGCGTCGGCAACCGGCCGGATTCGATCTTGCGCAGGGTCTCGGGCGAGATGCCCGCCGCGGCGGCGACCTCGACGAGCTCGCGCTCTCCGCGGGCGGTGCGCAGCGCGCGGCCCAGGCGGCGGCCGGCCTCGAGCTGCGCCGGGGTCAGTGGAAGCCGAACCATGAAACCTCACCTGTCTGCCGGTATGCCGCCCGGCGACCCGGGCGGGTGCGGCCGTTCGCCGCGATTGGGATAAAAATACCACGGGCGGCTATGGTCGGTATTAAAATACCGATCACGGAGGTTGTCATGGTGGAACTCAAGACCGCGGCGGAGATCGCCCGCATGCGGGTCACGGGCCGATTCGTCGCCGAGGTACTGGCCGAACTGCGCGAGCGCGCCGCGGTGGGGGTGAACCTCCTCGAGCTCGAAGCCCATGTGCGCGAGCGCATTCGGCAGCGCGGCGCGGTCTCCTGCTACTGGGACTACTCCCCCTCGTTCGGGCGCGGCCCCTTCCGCAACACGGTGTGCCTGTCGGTCAACGACGCCGTGCTGCACGGCCTGCCCTTCGACTACGACCTGCGCGACGGCGACGTGCTCACCATGGATCTGGCGGTGAGCATCGACGGCTGGGTGGCCGACGCCGCCACGACCGTCACCGTGGGCACCGCCGCCCCCGAGGACACCCGCCTCATCCGCGCCACCGAACTGGCCCTGGACGCCGCGATCGCCGCCGCCCAGCCCGGCAATCGCCTCGGCGACGTCTCCGCGGCCATCGCCGCGGTCGCCGCCGCGCACGGCTACCCGGTGAACACCGAATTCGGCGGCCACGGCCTGGGCCGCACCATGCACGAGGATCCGCACGTGGCCAACGACGGCCGCCCCGGCCGCGGCTACCGCCTGCGCCCCGGCCTGACCATCGCCATCGAACCGTGGTTCGCCCGCACCACCGACCGCGTCTACACCGACCCGGACGGCTGGACCATCCGCTCGGCCGACGGCTCGCGCACCGCCCATTCCGAACACACCGTGGCCATCACCGCCGACGGACCGCAGGTGCTCACCCTCGTCGCCTGACCACCGCGGGTACCGCGACCGAGCCGCGATCGGGCGGCGGCCCCCTGGGTGATCCACGCCCGGCCGCGCGCGCGAAAACCTCTCTGCACGATAATGATTCGATGAACATCGACGACGTACCGCAGGGCGCCGGGATCGACCGGCCGCAGGCCCCGGGCAACGGGCATCCGCCCGGGACCGAAACCGGCCTGGATCCCGGCAATGCCGCGCTGGCCACGGCGTTGGCGCAGCTCGAGGGCGGTCGCCGCTTCCCCGACGGGCAGCGCCGCATCTTCCTCGCGGCCATCGACGCCTTCTCCGAGCGTGGTTTCCACGCCACCACCACCCGCGACATCGCCGCCCGCGCAGGCCTGAGCCCGGCCGGGCTGTACGTGCATTTCCGCTCCAAAGAGGAAGTTCTGCACCGTATCTCGCTCTCGGCGCTGCGCCTGACCCAGCAGGTGGCCGAGGCCGCGGCGGCCGGCCCCGGCACCGCCGCCGAGCGCCTGGCCCGCACCGTGCGCGAGCTGACCGTCTGGCATGCCCGCTACAGCGGTTCGGTCCGCGTCGTGCTCTACCACCTGACCGACCTCACCCCCGACCACCGCGCCGAGGTGACCGAGGTACAGCACGGCCTGCACCGCCTGATCCGCGATCTGGCCGCGGACGGCGCGCGCACCGGCGAATTCGACATCACCGATCCGAGCGCGACCGCCCTGGCCCTGCTGGGCCTGAGCGTGGACACCTCGCGCTGGTATCGCCCCGGCTACCGCAGCACCCCGGAGACCCTCGGCGACGAATACGCCACGCTCGCACTGCGTATGGTCGGCGCCCGCACCCGGTGACCGCGCCCGGACGTCCCGCGCATCCGGCGCCGCACGCCCGGCCGCACCCGTTCCACACGCCCGGCGCGCACCCGCCGCACCACATCGGACGCCGCGGGCCGGTAACGCACCGGCCCGGTCGCGTCAGGCCTGTTCGGCCAGCCAGTCCCGCAGCGCCGCTACCGCTTTGAGCTCGTCGTCCACCACCGCGCGATCGTCGTCGGAGAGCGCGAGGGTGTCGATCTGCGCGATCAACTGGGCCACCCGGCCGGCATCTTCCGCGGCGGCCGCGATCTCGGCGAGCATGGCCAGCGCGCGGGCCCGCTCGACCGGGCTGGCCTTGATGGCGTGCCGGCGCAGGCCGGTCTCGATGACGCGGGCGGCGGCCACGTCGTCGTTCTTGGAGTCCCGCAGGATCCGGGCGTGGTCCAGCACCCGGGCCAGCCCCTCGAGCGCCGCCGACCCGCCGTATTCGGGGTCCGGTTCATCGCGCTGGATGTAGATGACGGTGTTGCCGACCGGGTCCACGACGGTGAAACGCGTTTGCCCGGGCCGGAATCGGGTGATGCGCGGCGTCCCGCGGGCGGGGATGCGCCCGTACTTGGCACGCAGCGCGGCGGTGAACTCCACGTGCCAGGGTTCGACCTCGTCGACCACCACCAGGCACCCGATGTGTGCCCGCTGGGCGTCGAGTTCCTTGGGCGTCGGACCGAAGTGCAGTTCGAATCCGTTGCGCCGCACCGCCCCGTAGCTGTACGGGCGATGCTGCTCGTACGTGACGACGTAGCCCAGCGTCTTGTAGAAATCGAGAGTCTCCGGCAGATTGCCGCCCCAGAGCATGGGAACCGAAGTCGCCACCATTACTGCCTCCTCGCACTGTTCTCCTCCGCGAATCAGCCTACAAAGCCCACTGGACACGCGCCTATGACTTGTTGCGGGAAGGTGGCCGGGAGCCAGCGCCCGGCGGCGATGCCGGGCCGCCCGCCCGCGCACCGGCTAGGCTGCGATCGTGGACAACCCCTTCGGCCCGGCCGGGACCGCCCAATACGTCATGCTGACCACGTTCAAGAAGGACGGCACCCCCGTCGGCACGCCCCTGTGGGCCGCCCTCGACAACGGCCGCCTGTACATCTGGACGGTGACCGACAGCTGGAAGGTCAAGCGCATCCGCCGCAACCCCGAGGTCACCATCCAGCCCTGCGACGTGCGCGGCAAGACCCGCGGCGACATCGTCAAGGGCACCGCGATCATCCAGGACGACGCCGGCAGCGACCGCACGCGCTCACTCATCAAGAAGCGCTACGGCATCCAGGGCTTCCTGATCGTCACCGGCAGTGTGCTGCGGCGCGGCAAGTCGGGCACGATCGGCATCGAAGTGACCGCCACCCCCTGATCATCCGGATCCGAATCCGTTACCGCCGTAGCGGATTCGGGGTACGGCCCCGTCAGGGGCACCACCTCCCGAGACTCGCCGCACCGGGTCCGGACATGGCAGGACCGCCGGAGCGGTTGCGTTGCCCGGCGGTCCGGTGCCCGCGGGCCGGAGCCCGCACGCACGTCCGGTGTCACCTCACGGTTGCTGCCCGCCGATGATCGCGCCGATCAATCCGCCGACGCCGCAGCCGATGATGGCGCCGATCCCGAAGAACCAGATGCCGATGACGATGCCGACCAGGCACCCGATGACCGCCCCCGCGACGATCGTCCCGGCGTTGGCCACCTGCTGCAAAGCCACGGACTCCGCGGTCGGGACGACCACGTCGGCGGCGTTGGCCGGGCGGACCGTCAATGTCGTTCCGGCGGCGTCGATCTCGGGTAGGACGCTCACCGTCCGGTCCGCGACCTGGTAGGTCAGCGGCAGCGCGGCGATGGTCTCCCCGGCGGGGCCGATCACGGTGACCGCGCCCGCGCCCAGTTCGAAGCGGCCCGCGGCCAGGGTGGTGGTGACGGCCGAGCGGTCGGGCGCCAGGCTGGTGGTGTACTCGACCCCTCGATCGACACCACTGATACCCGGATTCGCGACCCCGGGTTCACCGTGCGCGGTGGCGGTCGCGACGCAGAGCGTGGCGATCGAGAAAAGGGCTGTCGCGGCGATTTTGGCGATTTTCATCATGCGTTCCTGCCGGTGAAAGGCCGATTCGCCGGTGCGCACACCGGGCGTGCACGAAATGCGACGCCGAAGAACACGATCGAATTGCGCGTGCAACGTGCACGCCCGCGAATCGGGAATCAACATCCAATTATCGATCCCAATAATGGGATTGGAGTTCCCGCCGCCTCCCCGAGACGCCGGGACGATTCTTATGGTCCCCTCAGACTCGGCCCGCGCATAGGACAGGTGCCGGGGTTGTCCGCTGATGTCCTCAACGTCCGAGCCCCGGCACCGCCGTCATCGCCCGCCGCCGCGCCGCGCGCGGCGGAATTCGCCTACTCCAGTTCGCCTTCGGTTTCGAGATACACCTGACGCAGTCGTTCCAGCGTCTCGGATTCGGGCGCCTCCCACAGTTTCCGCTCGGCCGCTTCCAGCAAACGCTCCGCGATACCGTGCAGCGCCCAGGGATTCGACTGCTCCATGAACTTGCGATTCACGTCGTCGAAAACGTAGCTCTCGGCGAGCTTTTCGTACATCCAGTCGGCGACGACATTGGTTGTCGCGTCATATCCGAAGAGATAGTCGACGGTGGCCGCCATTTCGAACGCGCCCTTGTACCCGTGCCGGCGCATGGCCTCGAGCCAGCGCGGATTGATCACGCGCGCACGGAATACGCGGGTGGTCTCCTCGGACAGCGTGCGGGTGCGCACGGCGTCCGGGCGGGTGCTGTCGCCGATATAGGCCTCGGGGTTCTTTCCGGTCAGCGCGCGCACGGTGGCCACCATGCCGCCGTGATACTGGAAATAGTCGTCCGAGTCGGCGATATCGTGCTCGCGGGTGTCGGTGTTCTTGGCCGCCACCGCGATTCGCCGATACGCGGTGCGCATGTCGTCGGCCGCGGGCACGCCGTCGAGCTCGCGGCCGTAGGCGAATCCGCCCCAGGCGGTGTACACCTGCGCGAGATCGTCATCGGTGCGCCAGCTCTTGGAATCGATGAGCTGCAGCAGACCCGCGCCGTAGGTGCCGGGCTTGGACCCGAAGATG
The DNA here is from genome assembly GCF_053645575.1 of Nocardia sp. NPDC055321. Classification (NCBI taxonomy): domain Bacteria; kingdom Bacillati; phylum Actinomycetota; class Actinomycetes; order Mycobacteriales; family Nocardiaceae; genus Nocardia; species Nocardia sp. NPDC055321. Next base: position 54,207 of record NZ_JBSHMS010000022.1, on the reverse strand, counting down.
CGCGTGGTGGCGCGCCGCTCGTCGCCGTGCTCGGCCAGATCGGCCTGCGCGTGCGCGCGCACGTAGTTCGATTCCGCGGGCTCGTCCAGATCCGCGACCAGGCGCACCGCGTCGTCGAGCAGCGCCAGCACGTGCGGGAACGCGTCCCGGAAGAACCCGCTGATGCGCACGGTCACGTCCACGCGCGGACGGCCCAGCTCCTCGAGCCCGATCGCCTCGAGCTTTGTGACGCGCCTGCTCGCCTCGTCCCACACCGGGCGCACACCCAGCAACGCGAACACCTCGGCGATATCGTCGCCGGAGGTACGCATGGCCGAGGTGCCCCAGATCGAGATCCCGACCGAGCGCGGGTACTCCCCGTGATCGGCCAGGTACCGCGCCAGCAGCGAATCCGCCATGGCCTGACCGGTTTCCCACGCCAGGCGCGAGGGCACCGCCTTGGGATCGACCGAGTAGAAGTTGCGCCCGGTGGGCAGCACGTTGATCAGGCCGCGCAGCGGCGAACCACTGGGCCCGGCCGGAATGAACCCGCCGTCGAGCGCGTGCAGAATGCGCGCGACCTCGACCCCGGTCTGGCGCAGGCGCGGCACCACCTCGGTGGCCGCGAAGCCCAGCACCCGGCGCACCGCGGACAGCCTGGACTCGGGTTCGGCGCCCGCGATGGCGACGGCGTCCCCGTCCTGGACGAGCTGTTCGGTGATGGCGTCGATCGCCTGCACGTCCCAGTCGACCTCCTGCATGGCCGAGACCAGTTCGCGCGCAACCCCTTCGAAGGTGTCGACGCGTTCGCGGGATTCGTCCCCGGCCTCGCTCAGGCCCAGCGCCTCGCGCAGGCCCGGCACGTTGACCTCACCGCCCCAGAGCTGGCGGGCGCGCAGCATCGCCAGCACCAGGTCGACCTCGGCCTCCCCGGCCGGCGCCTGCCCCAGGATGTGCAGGCCGTCGCGGATCTGCACGTCCTTGATCTCGCACAGCCAGCCGTCGACGTGCAGCAGCATGTCGTCGAAGACGTCTTCCTCGGGCCGCTCGGCCAGGCCCAGATCGTGGTCCATCTTGGCCGCGCGCATGAGCGTCCAGATCTGCTGGCGGATGGCGGGCAGCTTGGCCGGATCCAGGGTGGAGATGTTGGAGTGCTCGTCGAGGAGCTGCTCGAGCCGCGAGATGTCGCCGTAGGTCTCCGCGCGCGCCATCGGCGGGATGAGGTGATCGACCAGGGTGGCATGGGCGCGGCGCTTGGCCTGGGTGCCCTCGCCCGGATCGTTCACCAGGAACGGGTAGATCAGCGGCAGATCCCCGAGCGCGGCGTCGGTGCCGCAGGAGGCCGACATGCCCAGGGTCTTGCCCGGCAGCCATTCCAGGTTGCCGTGCTTGCCCAGGTGCACCATGGCGTCGGCGGCGAAACCGTCCGGCGCGGCGATCCAGCGGTAGGCGGCCAGGTAGTGATGGCTCGGCGGCAGATCCGGGTCGTGATAGATCGCGACCGGGTTCTCGCCGAAACCGCGCGGGGGCTGCACGATGATGACCACGTTGCCGAATCGCATGGCGGCGATGACGATCTCACCGGCCGGGTCGGCCGAGCGGTCCACGTACAGCTCGCCGGGCGCGGCGCCCCACGCCTCCTCCACACCCTCGCGCAGATCCTCGGGCAGTTCGGCGAACCACTGCCCATAGGTGCCCGCGCCGATGCGAATCGGGTTGCCCTCCAACTGTTCCGCGGTCAGCCAGTCCGGATCCTGGCCGCCCGCGGCGATGAGCGCGTGCACCAGCGCGTCGCCGTCCCCGGCCTCGAGCCCCGGGATCTCCCCCGGTTCGCCGAGATCGTATCCGGCCGAACGCAATTCGTTCAGCAGCTTGATGGCGCTGGCCGGGGTGTCCAGGCCGACGGCGTTGCCGATGCGGGCGTGCTTGGTCGGGTACGCCGAGAACACGATCGCCACGCGCTTCTCGGAGTTGGGGATGTGCCGCAGCCGCGCGTACCGGGAGGCGATACCGGCCACGCGCGCCGCGCGCTCGGGATCGGGCACGTAGGTGGACAGCCCGTCCTCGTCGAACTCCTTGAACGAGAACGGAACCGTGATGATGCGGCCGTCGAACTCGGGCACCGCGACCTGGGTGGCGACATCGAGCGGGGACAGCCCGTCGTCGTTGGCCTCCCACTGGGCGCGACCGCTGGTCAGGCACAGGCCCTGCAGGATCGGCACGTCCAGGTCGGCGAGCGCGCCCACGTCCCAGGCCTCGTCGTCCCCGCCCGCGGAGGCGGTCGCGGGCTTGGTGCCGCCGGCCGCGAGCACGGTCACCACCAGCGCGTCGGCCTTGCGCAGTTCGGCGAGCAGCTCGGTCTCGGCGGTGCGCAGCGAGGCGCAGTAGATGGGCAGCGCCCGCGCGCCCTTGTCCTCGATGGCGGTGCACAGCGCGTCGATGTAGCCGGTGTTCCCGGCCAGATGCTGGGCCCGGTAATAGACGACGGCTACCGTGGGCGCGCCCGCGGGCAGGTCGCGCTCGGCGCGCTCGAGCACACCCCAGCGCGGCAGTTCCACCGGCGGCTCGAAGCCGTGACCGGTGAGCAGCACGGTGTCGGACAGGAAGTTGCTCAGCTGCAACAGGTTCGCCGGACCACCGGCGGCCAGGTAGTTGTGCGCGTCGGCGGCCACACCGCCGGGCACGGTCGAGCACTCCATGAGCTCGGCGTCGGGGGCGTGCTCGCCGCCCAGCGCGACCACGGGAATCCCACTGGCGCGCACGGTCTCCAGGCCCTCTTCCCAGGCCCGCTTGCCGCCGAGGATGCGGACGATCACCAGATCCGCGCCGTCGAGCAGACCGGGCAGGTCCTCGGGCAGCAGGCGCGCGGGGTTGGCGAGCCGGTACTCGGCTCCGCTGGCTCGCGCGCTCAGCAGATCGGTATCGGACGTGGACAGCAGCAGAATCACGGGTTTCGGCCTTCCTCGGGTGGACGCGCCCAGCACGGTATGGCACTCGCTGGAGAAGGTCTGACTGTCACAGTGGCGCGACCGCACCGGAATTGCACCGGTTTCTTCCGTCCGACGAGCCCGCCGATGCTATCGCGCCGGTCTCGCGCCGCGGTGATCGCGCCCCGCGTCACAGTCGCTATCGCGCCGGTGTCACCGCGCAGATCACGCCGCGGCGATGGTGTGGATCGCGCTAGTGTCACAGTGCGGCAAACCCTGGTGCACGAGCCTTTTCGAGCATGTTCGCCACGCGTACGCTGCCGCTATGGCGAATACTCCCGGATGGGTCAGGCGGAACCGATTCGCCGCCTGGTCAGGATATTTTTGCGTACTGGTTGCCTTCGCGACGCTGGCAATGGCGTTGACCGCGGCGGGCAGCGGGCAGACACGGTGGGCGGTACTCGCGGGCATCATCTGCGCGGCCACCCTGCTCTTCGGACTCACGGTCATGATGACGACCGTGCATCGCGACCGGGTCGACGAACACATGATTCCGAGTCTGCTCAACGACTCCTGGGAGAAGACGCCCGCGTTCGCGCGCGAGCGCGGGCTGCCGGCCTCGATCGAACCGCATCACGCGGGGTGAGCGTCCCCGGTACGGCGGGCGTTCACCCCGGACGCCCGCCGTACCCTGGTGTGGACATGACGCGATCCGAACCCGATTCCTGCCCCGGCGTGCTGCGCCTGCACCAGGCCGCCGACGGACCCCTGGCCCGCATCCGGATCCCCGGCGGGCGCCTGGCCCCCGACCAGCTACAGACCCTCGCCGAGGCCGCCCGCGACCTGGGCGACGGGCACATCGAACTCACCTCGCGCGGCAACGTGCAACTGCGCCGGATGCACGACGCCGCCGCGCTCGAACAGCGCCTCACCGCGGCCGGGCTGCTCCCGAGCGCCTCGCACGAACGGGTGCGCAACATCATCGCCTCGCCGCTGTCCGGCCGGGTCGGCGGTCTCGCCGAGGTGCACGCGCTGGTCCCGGCGCTGGACGCGGGTCTGCTCGCCGCGCCGCGACTGGCCGAGCTGCCGGGCCGGGTGCTGTTCACCCTCGACGACGGGCGCGGTGACGTGAGCGGGCTCGGCGGCGACATCGGCGTGCACGGCGTGGACGGCGACACCTTCGCGCTGCTGCTCGGCGGCACGGATTCGGGCCTGCGGGTCACCGCAGACGGCGCGGTCGAGGTCATGCTCGCGGCCGCCCACGGCTTCCTGGACCTGCGGGACGACCAGTGGCGACTGCACGAGATCGCGGACGGTCCCCGCCGGCTGGCCGACCAGCTGCTGATCGCGCACCCGCACCTGATCACCACCGCCGAACCGCTGGAAACGACCGCGCCCCACGATGTTCCGATCGGCTGGCTGACCCAGGCCGACGACCTGGTCACCCTCGGCGCGGGCGTACGACTCGGTTCGCTGGACGCGCGCACCGCGGAGTTCATCGCCGCGATCGAACGCCCGATCTACCTGACCCCCTGGCGCAGCCTGATCATCACCGACCTCGAGGAGTGGGCCGCCGAACAGGTGGTCCGCGTCCTGGCCCCCATGGGCCTGATCTTCGACGCCACCTCCCCCTGGCTACAGGTCACCGCGTGCGCGGGCCGGCCCGGGTGCGCCAAGTCCCTGACCGACATCCGGTCCGACGCCGCCGAGGCCGTCGAGTCGGGCCGCGTGGTCCCGGTAGGCGCCCTCACCGTCCCCCGCGCGGACCTGCTCCCTGAGGAGGTGGTCGCCTCGGGCCGCCAGCACTGGTCCGGCTGCGAACGCCACTGCGGCCGCCCGCGCGGCGCGGTCACCGACGTGACGGCCACACCGACCGGCTACCGGATCGATCCCGCCGACGCCTGACCGCGAGGTTCGAGTCGGCTTACTCGTCGGCGGCCGCATCATTCGCGCCGACTCCTGACCACCGCGTCGAGCCGCTCATCCACCGACAACCGGATCGATCCGACTCCTGACCGCAGTCGTCAGGCGATCTACCAGCTACCGGGTTGATCAGCCGACCTCGGACCGCGGTGTTCGACCCGGCTCACCCCGCGGCATCGACCCCGATGTCTGCGGCAGCCCGGTTCGAAGGCCCGCAACCCGGCGCAAGAGCCACACCGCCGCGCGGTAGGCCAGCAGCGCGGGCACCACGATCAGCAGTATCAGGCGCAGTGTCGTCGTCGCGGCGGCCACGACCAGGAAGGCGGGACTCAGCTCGTCCGCCGAGCCGAAGCCGTGCCGCTCGGACAGCAGCCACAGCGCCGTGCGCAGCACGAGATACAGGGCGATCAGGACGAGCGGCAGGCGGACCGCGCGCCACAGGAGCCGAAGGCGGGGGTCGGGGCGGAGGCTCATCGCGCCAGCTCCGGTCCGGAGGTGAGGAACGCCAGCAGCAGGGCGTTGCCGGTGACACCGCCGGTGGCGAAGCGCAGCCGCTCACCCCCGCGCAGCGGCAGGCCGAACAGATTCGCGGTGCGATACAGGCGGGTGAACGCCTCGCGATGCCCGAACGCGCGCGCCGGTGCCAGCGCGAAACCCGTTGCCGAGATGGACATTCCGAGAATCAGGGGACCGCTGTCCATATCCCCGGCACCGTCGTGGCCGGGGCCGTACTCGTCGATGGCGCTGAAACCCAGCACATTCCGCTCCTGATCGAACAGCGCCGCGGCCAGTTCCCCCGCGAGCGCGCGATCGGCGAACCCCGCGAAATAGGCCGCGAGCCCGGTGCCCGAGGCCCGGGGCGCGTCGTGCGCCCGGCCGCCGGCGTCCGTGCGCTGCAGCACGAGTCTGGTGTCCCGATCGATCTGGACCGCGCGCACCCGGCTCGCCCAGTGCGCGAGCACCGCGCCGTGATCGGCGCCGGTCACCCGGCCGTGCACCGCGATGGCGGCGGCCACGGCCGCGACATCGGTCGGATACGCCTCGCCCGGAAAGGTTTCCAGGAGCCCGGCCGGGGCGGCGAGCAGGCGGCGCTCGAACGCGGCGACGAGCGCGTCGTGCTCGGCCGCGAGGGCGGCGGGGAAGGCCGGGTCCACCAGGCGGGCCATGCCCAGCGCCAGCGCCGGATAGGACAGGTACGCGTGCCCGTCCGCGCTCGCGAGCTCGGCCATCCCGTCGCGACCGTGCCAGGCATCGGTGAATTCGGCCCGCATCTCCGGCAGCAGGCTCTTGGCCGCGGCGGCGGTCACGACGGGGGCGTACCGCTCGCGCAGTTCCGGATACTCCAGGCACACCTGCGCCAGCCCCAGCGCCGTCATCTGATGCCCCAGCAGCCCCCACATCCGGTCCGGACCGGCCCGGGAACCGACGGCCCGCCGCCGGTCGTCCTCAGCCTCGAAGGCCACCAGTTCCTCGGCGAGCCCGCGCGCGAGCGCCACGTCACCCCGAAACCAGCCCTCGGCGTCCCGGCCGCACCACCACCGGGGCACCGACGCCACGACCAGCGCCGCCACGACGAGCCCGATGAGGACCGTGAGGGGCCCGCGAAACCTCGAGACAGGCCCGTCCCGCCGCGCGGGCCGGACGGGCCCCGGTTCTTCCTGCATACCTCACCGTAACCGGCGTTCGGCGGACACCGCGGCGGCTAGGACCCGAAAAGGCCAGTCCCCGAATCGGTTCCGGCACTCAGCCGAACGGTCCGGGTAGCGCGCCGTACGGTCCGTTGCCCCGGCGGACCTCACACACCCGCCAGTCACCGTGCCGCTCGGTGACGAACGAGATCTCGAGGTGCCTGATGCCGGAGTAGTACCCGGACACCCACACCCTGTCCCCGAACGGCTCGTCGCTGAGCCGATCGGGTGCGGGATCGTAGTAGTCCGCGAAGGCCGCGCGAACCTGCTCGTCGGTGCGAGAAGCCATGGCCTGCGCCAGATCTCCGCACGCCAGCTCCCGCAGTGCCGCGACATCGCCACGATCGGCGGCCTCGATGTGCGAACGCACCGCCTCCTCGGCGCTGTCGGCCGGATAGTCCGAACACCCGCTCGTCGCCGCGATCACCGCGACGGCGAGCACAACCGCCACCCGCATACACACCCTCCCCGGTCCGGTTCGCGAACCTCGATCACACACGTGATCGTGACGGTTGGCCGATGCGTTAATGAGCCGACTCCCGCCTCCGACCCCCGCGAACGGCCACGACGTTGACGAAGCGCACAGGTCGCGGGGCGTTCGTCACACATCTCGACGTGACACTTGCACTCGACTGCCGGGCACGACTACCGTCTTAAGTGCAGTAATACTAGCGTTAAGGACGGGATAATGAGCGCAGCGCACACCGTCGGCATCGTCGCCGAGTTGAACGGACGCACGGCCGGGCGGGACGCCGTGCTCGCCTGGGAGAGCCGGCGTATCGACGCCGCCGCGCGCAAGCTCGGAGTCGCCGCCCCGGCCGCGGGCGACGTCGCCGAACGCCGCGAAGCGCTGCTGCGGACGAAACTCGCACTGGGATCGGCCGAGATCCGGGCCCGGCTCGCCCGCGACACCCGCTGGGCCGACCGCGTCGCCCGGGCGCAAGCCCGGGTGCCGGGACGCCGGCGCAGCGTCACCGATTTGCACGTAACCGGCGGCGGCGCGGCACGATTCGTGGCCTGGTTCGAGGAAGCCGCCAACAGCTCCGACACCACCGCGATGCTGCGGGCGTGCCCCGATCATTTCGACTTCGGGGTGAGCGAGCGCGGACAGGTGGTGCTGGAGACCACCGGTTCGAGCCCGCTGGCGACGCTGTTCCTGGTCGATTACACCGACGTCTCGAGCCTTACCACTCCCCCGGACCCACTCTTCCCGCACCAGATCGCCGGGGTCGCGCGCGCACTGGACGGAACCGCGATCGGCGGTGTGCGACACCAGTTCCGCGACACCGGCACCGGATTCCACGCCCGGCTGACCGTCGAGTTCCCGCTGGCGATACTGCCGGCCATGGTCACCGGGCATCGGTGGCACCTGGCGTGCGAGTTCTCCAACTGGATCGAAGCCGCCGCGAGTTCCGCACCCTGAACACACCGCAGTTCACCTGCACAGCAGCGCCTTTCGTACGCCTGTGAGCGAATTCACCAGTGCGGAAATTCATTTGGCTTTCGCACGCACGCCCGGCAGACTACGACGTGCGACCAGAGGGGGGAGCCTCCTCGCATGTTCATCGAAGGAAGGCAGCAGTCATGATCAAGCTCGTCACCACCGCACTGATCGGCGGAGCCGTCGCCACCGCGCTCATCAGCGTCGCGGCCCCGGCCTCGGCCTCCACCCCGCGGGCACACACCCCGTGCACCCGCAGCGAAGGCATGAAGCCCGCCTGGGACGTCAACACCGGCAAGCCGGTCATCTGCGTCAACACCGGCGCCAGCGGCTTCCAGTGGGTCCCGGACGCCACCCGCTGACCCGGCCCGGTAGCCGGGACTCTCCCGGCCGCCACGCACGCCGAGCCGACCCCCGCCCGAATCCGGGCGGGGGTTTCCTGTTTCCCGGACGGCCCTCGATGGCCGGGCCGATCCACGCTCGCCTTTAATGCATAGATGCGCATATTCCCATTGTCGAATTTCCTCGGGCCTACCGACGACCGGTCAGGTCATCGGACTTGACCATGACGCTGCGTCAGGGTTGCACGGTGATCCCATGACGAACAGCACGGAACGTGTGAGCGAGAACGTGCCGCCGATCGGCGGCTTCCGGATGATCGACGGCCGCAGGGTATTCGTGCACCGGGCGGGCAGCGGCGGGCCCGCCGTCGTGTTCTTCCCCGGCGCGAGCGCGGTGGGACTGGACTATTTCGGTGTGCAGCAGCGTGTTTCGGAGTTCACCACGGCGGTGGTGTACGACCGGGGCGACACCGGGTACAGCGACGCGCTGGGCACACCCCGCACCGCGCGCGCCATCGCGACCGAGGCACGAGAGCTGCTGCGCGCCGAGGGAATCGACGGCCCGTACGTGCTCGCCGCGCATTCGCTCGGCGGCTTGTTCGCGCACCGGTTCGCCCAGCTCTACCCGAACGAGGTGGCCGGCCTGGTGTGGCTCGACGCCGTGCACCGCGAGTGGGACGACTTCATGCCCGAGCCGCTGCGGCTCGCGGCGGCCGAACGCACGGCGCCCGACTTCGACCAGCTCACCCGGCTACGACCCACGCTGCGCGAGATGAACGCACAACTCCTGGCCGACTATCCCGGCCCGGTACGGACCGCGCTGCTCGCGGCCAAGGACAGCGCGCCCTGGATCCGCAGCGGGATGCGCGAGCGCGCGCAGCTGGTCGACCTGGCCGCCGAAGTGCGCACGGGCCCCGGCGTTCCCGATGTGCCCGTGATCGCGCTCAGCGTCGCCGGGATCGATCCGGGCCTGCGCGCCGCGCTCTCGGACGATGATCTCGAACGGCAGCGGGCGGGCCGTCTGGCCATGGACGCGGCCTTCGCGCGCACGGTCACGCGCGGGGAACACCGCGTACTCACCGGCACCTTCCACCACCGTCTCTGCTTCGACCGCCCGGACGCGGTCGCGCGGGCCATCCGCGATGTCGTCGATCTCGCCCGGTCCTAGACTCGGGACGACCCGCGAACACCGCGGGAACGACATCGACGACCCCGGGGGGACGGTGCTCACGATCGGGCAGCTCGCGGCGACCGCGGGCGTGACCGTGCGCACCGTGCGCCACTACCACCACATCGGCCTGCTCCCCGAACCCGACCGCGACGCCTCCGGATACCGCCGCTACCCCGCGCAGGCCGCGGTGGATCTCATCCGTGTCCGCACCCTCGCCGACGCCGGGGTACCGCTCGCGCGCATCGGCGCGCTCCTGCACGCGCCCGCGCCCGAATTCGCCTCCGCCCTGGCCGATATCGACGCCGACCTCGAGCGCCGGATCGAGCAGATCGCCGAATACCGCCGCCGCATAGCCGCATTGGACAGCGGCGAGCGCCTCGTACTGCCGCCGGAGGTGGTCGCCGTCCTCGAGCGCATGCGCGACCTCGGCATCGGCGAGCAACGGGTGCGCCTCGAACGCGACGCGTGGATCCTGTTGCGCGCGCTGGATCCCGGCGCCGTGGCTCAGCGCGTCCGGGAGAAGAACGCCCTGCTCGACGACCCGGAAACCACTCGTCTGATGCTCGCCACCGATCGCGCGGCCGGCTGGGATCCGGCGGACCCGCGCCTGGACCGTCTCATCGACGAACTCGACGCCTGGGCCGCCGCGCACGAACGGCCCGGGGCTCCGGCCGGGCACCGGCGCCTCGTGACCACCCACATCGCCGCGGCGGCGCCCGCCTGGCAGCGCGTCGTCGAGACGCTCGAGCACCGCGCCGAACGGCGCCGCACCGCCCCGGAATGACAGGGGACCGGCACGCGGGTGCCGTCGCCGCCCGCGACGAACGGCACCCGCGCACCGGCTCGGAGCCCCGACCGGCTCCGCGCCGGGACGTCAGCCCGCCAGCGGCTCGACGTCCATGGAAGACTCGTCCTCGGCCGGCTCGTCGCCGACCGGGAACTCCGCGTTCAGCAGCGGCACATCGTCCGGCAGCGCCGCGGTGCGCACCGAATGCTGTTCCAGCGTGCAACATTTGACGCTGCCGCCGGCCTTGAGCAGCTCGGACAGATCGATGCCGACCGGCTCGTAGCCCCGCGCGCGCAGCTCCGCGGCCAGCCCGGTGGCCCGATCGCTCAGGAACACGTGCCGCCCGTCGCAGACCCCGTTGAGCCCGAGCACCTCGGCGTCCGCGGCGGTGGCGATCACCGCGTCGGGATACATGCGGGCCAGCAGGCGCGCGCTCGCGCCGGTGAACGCGCCCGGGAAATACGCGATGGTGTCGCCGAGCACCATGAGCGCGGTATCGAGGTGGTAGTACCGGGGATCCACCAGATCCAGCGACACAACCGGCAGGTGGAAGAACTCCTGCACCTCGCGGTGCGCGGCCCGGGAGCTGCGGAACCCGGTTCCGGCCAGGATCCGGTCCCCCGCTATCGCGAAATCGCCCTCGCCCTCGTTGATTTCGGCCGCCGCGCCCAGCCGGGCGAAGCCGCGCTCGCCGAGCCACCGGTGGTAGGCCGGACCCTCTTGCGCGCGTTCGGGATTGGCGAAGCGGGCCGAGAGCGCCCGGTCCCCGATGACCAGGCCGCCGTTGGCGGCGAACACCATGTCGGGCAGGCCGGGCACCCCCTCGATCACCTCCACCCGATGCCCGTGCGCCTCGTACGCCGCGCGCAGCGCGTCCCACTGCGCCAGGGCCAGCGCCCGGTCCACCGGCGCCGAGGTATCCATCCAGGGGTTGATCGCGTAGCTGACCTCGAAATGCTCGGGTCGGCACATCAGATACCGGCGCGCGCTCGGGCGGCGATCATCCGCCGGTTCGGGAGCGCGGAGCGTGGCTGCGGAAGTCAACGAAGCTCCTTCGATGTGATTCGGTCGAACGAGGAACGTGCGTGCTCACGAAGGTATGTGCGGTACCGTTGCGTCAGATATAGCGATATGTTGCGCAAATTCGGACATTGACGAAGATTTATTGCGTCAGCCGCCGAAAGGGTAGACATGGACGACATCGATCGCCGCATTCTGGCCCATTTGCTCAAGCACGCGCGGGCGTCGTTCCAGGAAATCGGCGCGCTCGTCGGGCTGTCCGCGCCCGCGGTCAAACGCCGGGTCGACAAGATGGTCGCGGGCGGGCAGATCACCGGCTTCAGCGCGCAGGTCAATCCCGCCGCGCTCGGCTGGCGCACCGAGGCGTACGTGGAGGTCTACTACCGCGACAACATCTCCCCCGCCGAACTGCGCCGCAGCCTGGAACCGATTCCGCAGGTCATCGGCGTGTGGACGATCGCCGGGGAGGCCGACGCGCTGGTACACGTCATGGCGCGGGACATGGCCGAGATCGAGGTGACCGTCGAGCGGATCCGGGAGAACGCGCGCGTCGGGCGAACCCGGAGCAGCATCGTCATGTCCCGCATCCTCGAGCGCCCGCGGACCTGATCCGGTGCACTCCGAAGCGGATTCGAGGTGACCGCTGCCACCCGCCCCGCGGCCGCGCGCGGGCGAAATCTAGGCTGGACACCATGTCCGACGTGCGCACCAGCTACCTCACCGACGGGGCCGAGATCTATCGGCGCTCGTTCGCCACGATTCGCGCCGAGGCCGATCTGGCCCGGTTCCCCGCGGATGTGTCGCAGGTGGTGGTGCGCATGATCCACGCCTGCGGGCAGGTGGATCTGGCCGCCGACATCGACTACAGCCCCGGTGTGGTGGCGGCCGCGCGCACGGCGATGCGGGCCGGGAACGCGATTCTGTGCGACGCGAACATGGTCGCCTCCGGGGTGACGCGCAAGCGCCTGCCCGCGGACAACGACGTGCTGTGCCTGCTGGCGGACCCGCGCGTGCCCGCCCTGGCCGCGGCCATGGACAACACCCGGTCCGCGGCGGCGCTGGAGCTGTGGCGCGACCGCCTGGAGGGCGCGGTGGTCGCCATCGGCAACGCCCCGACCGCGCTGTTCCATCTCCTGGACATGCTCGACGCGGGTGCCCCGCGCCCGGCGGCGGTCATCGGTATCCCGGTCGGGTTCATCGGCGCGGCCGAGTCCAAGCAGGCCCTGGCCGAGTACGGCGACATCGAATTCCTGACCGTGCGGGGCCGGCGCGGTGGCAGCGCGATCACCGCTGCCGCCCTCAACGCGATTGCGAGCGAACAAGAATGAGCGGCAAGCTCTGGGGCATCGGCCTGGGTCCCGGCGATCCGGAACTGGTGACGGTCAAGGCGGCGCGGATCATCGGCGCCGCCGACGTGATCGCCTTCCACAGCGCCCGGCACGGCCGCAGCATCTCGCGCGCCATCGCCGCGCCGTACATGCGCGCGGGCCAGCTCGAGGAGCATCTGGTCTACCCGGTCACCACCGAGACCACCGAACATCCCGGCGGCTATCAGGGCGCGATCGACGACTTCTACGAGAGCGCGGCCGCCCGGCTGGCCGAGCACCTGGCGGCGGGGCGTTCGGTGGCGCTGCTCGCGGCCGGAGATCCGCTGTTCTACAGCTCTTTCCAGCATATGCACCGGCGCCTGGCCGACCGCTTCGACAGCGAGATCATCCCGGGCGTCACTTCGGTCAGCGCCGCCTCGGCCGCCCTGGCGACCCCGATCGTCGAGGGCGAACAGGTGCTGACGATCCTGCCCGGCACCATGGGCACCGAGGAGCTCACCCGCCGGCTGCGCGAGACCGACGCCGCCGCCATCATGAAGCTCGGCCGCACGTATCCCGGTGTGCGCCAGGCCCTTGCGGACTCCGGCCGCCTGGACGACGCGTTCTACATCGAGCGAGCCAGCAGCACCCGCCAGCGCGTGCTGCGCGCCGCGGATGTGGACGAGGCGAGCGTGCCGTACTTCGCCATCACCGTCGTGCCCGGCCCCGCGCCGCAGACCCGCATACCGCTGACCGAGACGACGGCGACACCCGGCACGCCCGCCTCGAACGCCGAATCGGTTGCGACACACTCCGAATCCCCGGTCGACCGGGTCGGCACGGTCACCGCCGACGCGGCGACCGATGCCGCGCTCGCGAACGCCGCCGAGAACGCGGGCTCATCCGCGGCGGCGGACGAACGGCCGCGGGCCGATGCGCCCGGCGAGGTGGTCGTCGTGGGCCTGGGCCCCGGATCCCAGGAGTGGATCACCCCCGAGGTTGCCCACGCCCTCGCCGAGGCCACCGACATCGTCGGCTACGCCACCTACGTGAACCGGGTGCCCGAGCGTCCGGGCCAGCAGCGGCACGCGAGCGACAACAAGGTCGAATCCGAGCGTGCGGCAATGGCATTGGACATGGCCAAGCGCGGCGCGAAGGTGGTCGTGGTGTCCGGGGGCGATCCCGGGGTGTTCGCGATGGCGGCCGCGGTGATCGAGGAGTCCGGCGACCCGCAGTGGTGTGACGTCCCGGTGCGGGTGCTGCCCGGCGTCACCGCCGCGACCGCGGTGGCGAGCCGGGTCGGCGCGCCGCTCGGGCACGACTTCGCCATGATCTCGCTCTCGGACCGCCTCAAGCCGTGGGAGGTGGTGGCCGGGCGGCTCGCCGCGGTGGCGGCGGCCGACATGGCCTTCGCGGTGTACAACCCGCGGTCCTCCCAGCGCACCTGGCAGGTCGGGGCCATGAAGGATCTGCTGCTCGAGCATCGCAAGCCCGAGACCCCGGTGATTCTGGGCCGCGACGTGGGCGGGCCGACGGAGTCGGTGCGCGTGGTGACCCTCGCTGAGCTGGACCCCGACGAGGTGGACATGCGGACACTGCTCATCGTGGGCGCGTCCACCACGACGGTCTTCGAGTCGGCGAACGGACCCCGGGTTTTCACGTCCCGGCGTTATGGTGAATAATATTCCATAGTGGAATGTATGGCTGAAGGGATGGCAGTGGTAGACGAGAAAACCCGGCGCCCGCTCAATTCGACGGCCGCGTCCCTACTCGGTTTCCTACACCAGGGCGATATGTCCGGGTGGGATCTGGTCACGCTGGCCCAGGACCGCATCGGCGACTTCTGGACCATCACCCAGAGCCAGGTCTACCGGGAACTGGCGACCATGCACCAGCACGGACTGGTCGAGAAGGGCGAAACCGGGGCGCGCGATCGCACGCCCTACCGCATCACCGAGGACGGCCGCGAGGCCTTCGCCGAATGGATCGCGCGCGATCCCGGCGCGGAAACCATCCGCGTGCCGCTGCTGCTCACCCTGTCCTTCGGAGACTTCATCGACCGCGACCGCCTCGACCGCATCATCGCCACCAACCGGACCGTGCACGAACAGCGCCTGACCGGCTACCTGTCCGGCCATGACGAGCAACGCATCTCACCGTTCGAACGCGCCACCCTCGATTTCGGGATCCGCTACGAACGCGCGGTCCTGGAGTGGTTCGACCGGCTGCCCGACCTCCTGGATCCGGCCAGCCGGCTGTCCTGACACCGCGGCTCAGCGCCGGGCGAGCACCCAATCCCAGACCTGGGCAACGGTTTCCACCTGCTCGGCGCCGACCGGCAGCGGTGGGCGGTCGATCATGACGACCGGCAGGCCCAGTGCACGAGCGGCGGTCAGCTTGGCCTCGGTGAGCTCTCCCCCGCTGTCCTTGGTCACCAGCACCTCGACGGCGTGCGCGGTGAGCAGCGCGATCTCCTCCTCGACCGCGAACGGCCCGCGCGCGAGCAGCACCTCGTGCCGGGCCGGCACCGCGCCCTCGGGCGAATCGATGGCGCGGATCAGGAACCACTGCCCCGATCCGGCGAAGGCCGCGACGCCCTGGCGGCCGACGGTGAGAAAGACCCGATCCCCCAGCCCGGCAACGGTTTCGGCCGCGACGGTGAGATTGGGCACCCGGATCCAGCGATCCCCGGGTTGTTCGTGCCAGCCCGGGCGGCGCAGGTGCAGCACCGGCAGGCCCAGGTGCGCGGCGGCCTGTGCCGCGTTGGCGGTCATGCCGCCCGCGAAGGGATGGGTGGCGTCCACCACGAGGTCGATGTCGTTGCCGGAGATCCACTCCCGCAGTCCCTGCACGCCCCCGAAGCCGCCCATGCGCACCGCGCCGACCGGCAGGACGGGTTCGCGCACGCGCCCGGCGAGCGAGGAGACGATGTCGAATCCTCGCTCACCGGAAGCGATGTCAGCGATTTCCCGGGCTTCCCGGGTGCCGCCGAGAATCAGGATTTTCAGGGCTGCCCGCTGAAGTAGGCGAGGCCCGCGTCGATGAGCGACGGGCCACCGGCGATCAGCAGGCCGATGAGCGCGCCGAACGGCAGGCCGATGCCGAAGAAGAACGCGCCGATGATGGCGCCGATGAGCGCGCCGAGCGAGGCCCGCTGCAGTTCGGCGAAGAACCACTCCTGCGAACCGACGAACTTGACCGAGACGTCCTCGGCCTTCGGCGCGGTCAGCGACAGCCGCTGCCCCTGCTCGTCGACGACCGCGGTGAGCGCGATCTCCTGGTTGCCCGCGGCGCCGGCCAGCGGCAGTACCGCGACGACCTGACCGGCGTCGTTCTTCAGCGTGACGGCCTTACCGTCCGCGGCCAGCTGGAAGGCGCCGCCGGTGACCTGCGTGACGACGGTGTTGCCGGTCTCGGCCAGCTGCACCGAGTAGTCGACGCCGTCCTGGGTGCCCTGCGACGCCGCCGCCGGGGTGACCTGCGCGACCGCGGGCGCCTGGGCGCCCGGTGCGGCATAGCTGGTCCCCGCGGCGATTCCGGTGGCGGCGATGGCGATCATGGCGGTGGTAGCGAATTTCGTGTACTTCAATGGATCTCCCAAGTCGATCTAGCACCGAACCCGATAACAATCGGGTCACGGCCACCGACCATACCTCTGAGCCGCCGATGTTTCAGTATGTATGACTCACCAGTGGAAATAAGCGCGAATTCGGCCCTGGCACAACAACTGCATTCAACGACCCGACTATAGAGGCCGGCGACTTTCGGAGAACGCCCGGCATCGGACAGCCGCGGCATCGCACACTAACCGCGGCCGGTGCGCTGCAGGAAATCCAGGGTCACCGACTCGAACGCCTCCTTGGCCTCGATCATCACCCAGTGCCCGCACCGGGGGAAGACGTGGACCTCGGCGTCGGGAATGAGCCGCATCGGCACGAGCATCATGTCCGGCGGGCTCTGCCTGTCCTCGATGCCCCAGGTCAGCAGGACCGGGCACCGCACCTTGTGCATGTTGGACCAGTAGGGGGCGATCTTCGCCATCATCGCGCGCTGGGCCTCGAACGCCTTCGAGCCGTACATCGCGGCGAGGGAGGCGTGCGAGGCCGGATCGCTCGCGGCCCGCCACCGATCCTCGATCAGTTCCTCGGTCACCAGCGCGTGATCGTAGGTCATGCATTTCAGCCAGCGCACCAGGCGTTCCCGACTGGGCTCGTCCGCGAACTCCTGCAGCAGGCGCGAACCCTCGCTGGGGTTGGTGGTGAAGATGTTCGGCCCGACGCCGCCGATGGCCACGAGTTTCGTGACGCGCTCGGGTGCGTTGATCGCGAGATTGACCCCGACCACCCCGCCCATCGAGTTGCCCACCATGGCGGCGGATTCGATGCCGAGCGCGTCCATGAACCGCAGCACGGCCGCGCCCGCCGCGAAGACCGGGTGCATACCCGGCACCGGATCACTGATTCCGAAGCCCGGGAACTCGAGGATGTAGCAGTGGTAGTACTTGGCGAAGTAGGCCAGATTGCCCCGGAAGTTCTTCCAGCCGCTCACACCGATGCCGGACCCGTGCAACAGGATCAGCGGCTCGCCCGCGCCCGCCTCGTGGTAGCGCAGCGTCCCGGCGTCGGTCTCGAGTTCGCGTGCGGTGCCTTCGTATGTGACGTCCATGCGGAGAGATTAGAACAGGTTTCACTTGTGCGCGAACACCCCGGGACGCGCCGATCGACCCCCTTCCGGTCCGGGAAAGCATTGTGCGCCAAGGCAGTAGATTCGAGCACCGCACGCCGAGCGCCCACAGGGTCGGTCCGCGACGCGTCGGAGGTGGACCGGGTTCACGAGGGGGCGTGCGCCGGGGCGAACTCTCGATTTCGCGCCGGCGGGCCCGCACACCCGGGAGGCGATACCCAGCAAACACCCCCCGCATTTTGTGATTCATCCCGTTTGTCTAATTTGGTGATCATTCCTCGGCGACAACGCATAACGTCACCGGGGCAAATCGGTGCAGCGGGAGAAGGTGGCGGTAAGCGTGATCGGCACGCGAGCGAAGCTCGACGAACTGAACAAGATCCTGGGGGTCGCGGCGGAACCGGCGGGGGACGCCGGCCGGGCCAAGCGTGAGAAGAAGGGCATCCCGAGCGTTCGCGAGCGCGTGAACATGCTGCTCGACCCCGGCACCTTCGTCGAAACCGGCGCCCTGGCCAGGCAACCGGGACAGCCGGACGCGCTCTACGGCGACGGACTGGTCACCGGCCGCGGGCTGATCAACGGACGGCCCGTCGTGGTCATCTCGCACGATCAGACCGTCTACGGCGGCTCGGTCGGAGTGACGTCGGCGCAGAAGTTCATGCGCGCCTTGCGCTTCGCGTTCGACAATGCGTGCCCGGTCGTGACGATCAACGATTCCGGCGGCGCCCGGATTCAGGACGCGGTCGGATCGATCGCCTCGTTCGGCGATATTTCGCGCGTCCTGGAGAAGCTCTCGGGCTATGTCCCGCAGGTGTCGATCATTCTCGGCAAATGCGCGGCGGGCTCGGTGTACGGGCCGATCAATACCGATGTGCTGATCGGCACCAAGGACTCGTACATGTTCGTCACCGGGCCGGACGTGATCAAAGCGGTCAACGGCGAGGACGTCACCGCCGAGGAACTCGGCGGCGCGAAGGTGCAGGCCGAGCGCGGCACCCTGCACCACGTGGCCGACACCGAGCAGGAAGCCTACGAGTGGGCCCGCAACTACCTGAGCTACTTCCCGACCAGCTGCGTCGAGCAGGCGCCGATCGTGAACCCGGGCCTGGAACCCGAGATCACCGATTCCGACCGTGAACTCGACCGGATCATCCCCGACTCCGATCGCTCCGGCTACGACATGCACGAGATCCTGCTGCGGATCTTCGACGACGGCGAATTCCACGAGGTGCGTGCGACATTCGCCCCGAACCTGATCACCGGATTCGCGCGGGTCGACGGCAACCCGGTCGGCGTGATCGCGAATCAGCCACTGGTACTGGGCGGTTCGATCGACGCCGCCTGCTCGGACAAGTCGACGTACTTCATCCGGCTGTGCGACGCGTTCAACATTCCACTGGTGTTCGTCGCCGACACCCCCGGCGTGCTGCCCGGGCTGTCCGAGGAAGCCGCCGGTGTGATCATTCGCGGTGGCCGCGTCCCGCGCGCGATCATCGAGGCCACGGTGCCGATCATCAACCTGGTGGTGCGCAAGTCCTACGGCGGCGCGTACGGCATGATGGCGGCCCGGCAGGTCGGGGCCGACTTCAGCTTCGCCTGGCCCACCGCCCGGATCGCGGTCATCGGCGCCGAGAGCGCTGTCGATCTGCTCGGCAAGCGCCAGCTGGCCGCGGTACCGGAAGAGCACCGCGCCGCCGCCCGCGAGTTCATGGTCAACCAGTACAACGAGACCATCGCCACGCCGTGGATCGCCGCCGAACGCGGATACATCGACGCGGTGATCGAACCCTCGCGCACCCGCCTCGAGATCCGGCACGCGCTGCGCCTGCTGCGCGACAAGCAGACGACCAAGCCCGAGTTCAACCCGCGCAAGCACCCCATCTACCCGATGTGAGGCTCGCCCCGGGGTGACGGACCGTCAATCGATCACGGCCTCGGTCCAGGCCCGCGCGAGGATGTCGTCGACGGTCTCCTCCGGGGTCTGGTCCGAGGTGTCCAGCCACAGCCCGATGCGCGGGGTCTCGTTCCGCAGCCCCGCGTCGAGCAGGTCGATGGTCCACCGGCCGTAGGCGTCCTTGCCGCGGCCGGCCTCACGCCGCTCGATCGCCTCGGGCCGCGGCGCGAGCACCACCACCAGCAGCGGCCGCGCCACGATGATGTCGAGCATCTCGGTCAGGTGCGCACCCAGCACGACGTCCTGCGCGACGACGGTGAAACCCGCCCGGAAGTACTCGTCACAGGTCGAGGCGGTCAGCCGATGCCGCAGCCGGAGCTGGCGCACGGCCTCCGCCGACGGGTCCGGCGTCATGTCCGCGCGCCCGTTGATCACCATGCGCCGGAACAGATCTCCCCGCACGTGCACCGACCGCTCCAGCCGCTCGGCCAGCGCCTGCGCGACGGTCGATTTCCCAGCCGCCTGAATGCCGGTGATGAGAATGATCGCCTGCGGCGCGGACGATGTGGTCACCCGTTCGGTCCTTTCCGCCTGGGCGCCCGGGACGGGCCGCCGGTGCACCCCACGGTATCGACCGGCCCGGTCCCCAGCGCAAGCGCTGTCCGCGCCCGACCCACCAACCGCAAGCCCGCACTGGGAAATGCGACTCGTCGGCCCGGGTCACCCACCCCTCGTAGGCCGAACTGCCACAACCAGAGTGACTGATGCACCGACCTCTACCGAGCCCAAGCGCAGTCAGCGCGGCACTCGTCACTCACGAGCACGCCCTACGGCATACGACTCGCCAGCCAGTGCCGGTCCGCCGCAACCGGCGTGGCCCGCGTGCGAGCCGGCCGCCGAAATCAGTGTGCGGGAACGCGATCCCCCGCGAACCCGTCCGCCAGCGCGGTCAGGGTCGGGGCGCAGCCGGCGTCGTAGCGCAGGGTCGCCAGGTCGTCGGCGCGGGTGGCGCCGCGATTCACGATCACCACGGGCCGGCCGGTCTTCGCGGCATGGCGCACGAAGCGCAGGCCCGACATCACGGTCAGCGACGAGCCCGCCACCAGGAGCGCGTCGGCCGCGTCGACCATCGCGAACGCCTCCGCCACACGGTCTTTGGGCACCGACTCGCCGAAATACACGATGTCCGGCTTCAGCATGCCGCCGCAGTCGGCGCAGTCGACCACCCGGAAGTTCGCGGTGTCGGCGACCACCGCGTCGGCGTCGGGCGCGACCTCCACGCCGGTGCGGGCCGGATCGTCGGCGAAACCCGGATTGGCGTGCTCCAGGCGCTCGGCCAGCGTCAGCCGGGAGATGCGCGCCCCGCAGGCCAGACACCGGACCCGCAGGTACGTGCCGTGCAGGTCGATCACCGCGCGCTGCCCGGCCTTGGTGTGCAGCAGATCGACGTTCTGGGTCAGCAGGCCCGTGACCAGCCCCGCCCGCTCGAGCCGGGCCAGCGCGCGATGGCCGGCGTTGGGGCGGCTCGCGTCCATGCGCCGCCAGCCCACGTGATTGCGGGCCCAGTACCGCTGCCGGAAGACCGGGTCACCGACGAACTGCTGGTAGGTCATGGGATTGGTGGGCGGCGCGCCCGGACTGCGATAGTCCGGGATACCGCTGTCGGTGGAGATGCCCGCGCCGGTCAGCACGACCACGCGCCGGCCCGCGAACAGGTCCAGCAGCGGGGCGATATCGGGAGCCGGCTGGGCTCCGGGTGAGCCGGCGTCGGGCATGAACGCAGTGTACGAGCCGTGCGGCGAACGGTGGCGCGGCGACTACCGCCGGGGTCCCACACCCGCGAGGAAGGTGTCGATCAACCGGCTCGCCAGGGCGTCCGGATCCGCGGTGCCGTCCAGGGTGGTGTCCCCATGGACGGTTTCGCCGATCAGCGCGATGTACACCCGGCGCGCCCAGAGCAGGTCCGCACCGGCGTCGATGAGGCCCTCGGTCTGCGCGCGGGCAAGCGCCGCATCACATTTGGCGAACACCTCGGCCTGGATGGCGGCGATCTCGGGATCGGATTCGACGGCGCGGTCGAGCGCGTAGCTCGCGCCGTACTTGATCTGGATGACGTTGGCCGTGGCCTGGTGCAACGCGACCATGGGCGGCGCCGACAGCGGACGGGCGGCGTCGACCGCCGCGTCCATGCGCCGCCACGCGGTGAGCGCCATCGTGCGCACCAGGTCGTCGCGGTTCGCGAAGCGCCGGTGCACGGTGGTGCGCGCGACCCCCGCGGCCTCGGCGATCTGTTCCAGCGTCGCGTTCGGGTTCTCGCTCAACACCCGCTCGGCCGCGTCCAGGATCGCGCGCACGGTCCGTTCGGCGTCGGCGCGCAAGGGTCGGGCGGGCGGCTGCGGCATGGACTCCTCTTCGCTGAGATTCTCCCCGAGAGACTACACCGGGTGACCCTTTCACCCTCAATCTGCAACATTGGTGTTGCATGTTCTGATTAATTCGCTACTCTCGTGTTACCAAGGATCGAAGGAGAACCACCATGGCCCACTCGGGAAGAACAGCACTGGTCACCGGCGCCTCGTTCGGCATCGGCGCGGAGTTCGCGGCGGCGCTGGCCGCGCGCGGCGACGATCTGATACTCGTCGCGCGCTCGATCGAGCGGCTGGAATCCCTTGCCGCGGAACTGCGTAACCGCCACGGCGTCCGCGTCGAGGTCATCGGCCAGGATCTCGCGCACCCGGATGCCGCCACCCGCGTCACCGACGAGGTCGCCCGCCGCGGCCTGATCGTCGACCTCCTCGTCAACAACGCCGGGTTCGGCAGCGCGGGCCGATTCGAGGAGTTACCCGCCGAGAGCGAGCACGACCAGCTGATGGTCAACATCGTCGCCCTGGCCGGACTGACCCGGCTCCTGATCCCCGGCATGCTCGAGCGCGGCGCCGGCGAGGTCGTGAACGTCGCCTCGACCGCGGCGTTCCAGCCCTCCCCCTACTTCGCCACCTACGCCTCCACGAAGGCGTTCGTCCTGAACTTCAGCCTCGCGCTGTGGCGCGAGTACAGCGATCGCGGCGTCAAGGTCCTCGCGGTCTGCCCCGGGCCGACCGAAACCCAATTCTTCGACGTGGTCGGCACCCGCAAGGCCGCGATCGGCGCGCCGATGGGCAGCGCGGACCAGGTGGTGCGGGCGAGTCTGCGCGCCCTGGAACGCAACCGGGGCTACGTGGTCCCGGGCATCGGCAACTTCGCCTCGGCGCACCTGCTCCCCCGCCGCCCCCGCACCCTGGTCGCCCGCATCGCCAAGATCGCCACCCGCCAGGTGGCCGACACGCACGCGCGGGTCTGACCGACGGGCCGGAACCCGGTCGACCCCCGGCCGCTACGACCCGCCACCACCCGCGGCGGCCAGATTTCCCGCGAGAAGCCGTGCGCGCACAGCCAATTCGGGCGGTTCGAGGACCTCGAAGCGGTGGCCCAGCACCAGCACGTGCATCAGCACGGCATCGAGATTGGCTGCCCCGCTGCGGAGTTCGCACGACTCGGCATCGAGGGCCTCGACCACCGCCGCGGCGGGCGGCACCTGGGCGCGGACGGTGTCGGCGGGCGCGTGCACCAGAAACCGCGCCCGCCGGGGATACACCCGGGCCGCGACGCTCTCCTGCACGAAGGCCGCCGCGTCCGGCGCCGGGCGGGCGCGGAAATGCCAGGTGCGCAGGGCGACTTCGCGCATCCGGTCGACCCGGAACGTCCGCCAGTCGGCCCGCTCGAGATCGTAGGCGAGCAGGTACCAGCGCCGATCCGAGGCCACCAGGCGGTAGGGCTCGACGCGGCGCCGGGCCACCGCGTCACCGGCCGGGTAGTCGAACCCGGCTTCGAGCTGATCGTGGCACGCGCGCGCCAGGGTCATGATCGCGTCCGGGTCGACCGGGGACCGGCCGCGATCGAACGATTCGATGGCCTCGGTGAGCACCCGCATCTCGTGCCGCAGCCGCGCGGGCAGCACCCGGTCGAGTTTGGTCAGCGCCCGCAACGCCGCGTCGCCCGCCCCGGTCAGCGCACCGCCCGCACCGACCAGCAGCGCGACGGCCGTGGCGATGGCCTCCTCGTCGTCCAGCAGCAGCGGCGGCAGATCCTGCCCCGACCCGAGCTGATATCCCCCGCCGACCCCCTGACTGGCGTGCACCGGATAGCCCAGCGCGCGCAGCCGTTCGACGTCGCGGCGCACCGTGCGCACGGTGACCGCGAGCCGCTCGGCCAGCTCGGGCCCGGTCCACACCTGCCGCTGCTGCAGCAGCCCGAGCAGGGTCAGCACCCGTTCGGTCGTTCCCCGGTCGTCCCGGTCCGTCATGGCCACCTCACCGAGTGTCCGTGCGATTGCGGACCGATACTGTCCGCTATTGCTGTCAGAGTAGCCGCATGGACGCAGACGAACCGGACTGGAACGCCCTGCTGTGCGACCAGTGGGAGTTCCACTGGAATCACCAGGTGCGGCAACGACTCGAGGGCCTGAGCGACGACGAGTACTTCTGGTCGCCGGTGCCCAACGCCTGGAGCGTGTACCCGCGCGGCGCCTCGACCGCCCCCATCCAGGCGGGCCGCGGCGACTTCACCATCGACTTCGCCTACCCGCCACCGGATCCCGCGCCGTTCACCACGATCGCCTGGCGACTCGGTCATGTGATCGTGGGTGTGCTCGCGGCCCGCAACGCCGCGCATTTCGGCGCACCCGCCGCCTCGTACGAGGACTGGGAATACGCGAGGACCGCGAAACAGGCTCTCGAACAACTCGAAACACAGCTCGGCACATGGATTTCCGGGGTTCGAGCGCTCGGCAGCGACGGACTGGCCGTACCGTGTGGACCCGCCGAGCCCTACCCGGACCTGCCGATGGCCGCGCTGGTCCTGCACATCCACCGGGAACTCATCCACCATCTGTCCGAGGTCGCCCTGCTGCGCGATCTCTACCTGCACACCACGAACGGAGCCGCCCGATGAGCCGCCACCTGCAGATCACCTTCGACGCGCACGACCCGAAGGCGCTCTCGACCTTCTGGCGCGACGTGCTCGGCTATGTCCACCCCGGCCCGCCCGGGGTCGAACTGCCCGCCGGCGCGGACCCCCTGGCGGCGTGGGACGAGTTCCTGGCCGCGCTGGGCGTCCCGCCCGAACACCGCAACACCCGCTCGGCCATCGAGGACCCGGACGGGTCCGGCCCGCGCGTGTTCTTCCAGCAGGTGCCCGAGGACAAGGTCGCCAAGAACCGCGTGCATCTGGACGTGCGCGTGGCGCCGGGCCTGCAGGGCGCGGAGCGGATGGCCGCGCTCGAGGCCGAATGCGATCGCCTGGTCGCACTGGGCGCGAAGCGTCTCACCCGCGTCGAGCCGGAGCCGCCCATGGGGTTCGGCCATATCGTCATGGCGGATCCCGAAGGCAACGAATTCTGCCTGGACTGAGTGCCGGGCGGCGCGGCCGCCACCGAATTCCGGACCGGCACAGCGGGATCGAATCCCCGTGCGACGCGAGAGGCGAACTCGCGCCCGCGCCTCAGTCGCCGAGCAGCGCGCTCAGGCCCCCGCGCAGGAACACCACCTGATCGTCGAGGAACTCGGTCAGTTCGGCGGCGGTCAGCGCGTGCGCCGCGCTCGAATCGTCGGCATGCGCCAGCGCCTGCAGGAACGTCGTCAGGGCCACCGCCCAGCGGCGTTCCAGCCGGGTGGGATCGCTGCCGGGGAAGGTACGACGGACCTGTGCGAGCAGGACGCCGCGCAGGTCTTCCTCGGCGGCTTCGAGGGCGGGGTGAGCCTGCACCGACAACTGGGAAACGATTTTGATCCAGCGCATGCCGCGGGTGCGGTGGTCGTGCAGCAGCGCCCGATAGGGGCCGGTGACCGCGTCCACCAGCTCGGCGGGAGTCGGCGGCGCGGGGCGAGCGCCCAGTACATCGACGTTCGCTCGGATCCGGTCGCGCACGGGCGCGCCCAAGTCGAGCAGAACCGCCGACAGCAGATCGGTTTTCGTGCCGAAGTGATAGTTCACCGAGGCCGCGCCCAGGCCGGCGGCGGCATTGATCGCGCGCACCGACACCGCGTCCACGCCCTCGGCGGCGAAGAGCCGCTCGGCGGTCTTCAGCAGTCGGGTGCGGGTCGTGGCGCCTTGACGATTGGCGGGCGTGAGCATGGATCCGAGCTTGGCACAGGCTCGGCCGGCCTCGAACGTCCGGCTCATCGGACCTCGATCACCCGAGCGCCCATCGGCAATGCGCGCGCACCGCCCGGCCCGAGTCATCCAGCCAGCCCGCATCGCGCGCGTACCCGAGCATCGCGGCGAACCCCTGCTCCCAGCGCGAGCCGGCGGTCAGCGCGGCCCGCAATTCGATCTCCAGGCGTTCGATATCGAGCCAGGCGTGCGTGCCGTCGAATTCCGCCCAGCCGGACAGCGCGGAGCGCAGGAGCTCGTCGTCGCGAGGACCGGTGACCACCACCGACAGGATGGTGAAGTCATCCGGTTCGACCAGGCGCGGGCTCGGCCCGCCGGGTTCGACGTCGAGGTACACAGCGGGCTCCCACGGTAGCGAAAATACTGGATCGGTTGATCCACTGTAGATCGGCAACGCCCATCAGAGTCAAGCGAAGATTCGTTATCCGTCGCGGCTTTTCCGCCCCGTTCCACTCAGCGAGACACTCATTTTTGGATCACTCGATCCATGTTGTCATGAAGGGGCACCGCAGTGAGCCCGCTCACAGCCCCGTCTCGACGAGGAGATACCCGTTCCATGTGGACCCCCAGCTCGATGAAATTCGGCGCCTTCCTGGCCCCGTACCACCCCCTCGACGCCGATCCCGCGCTGCAGCTGCGCCGCGATATCGACCTGATGGAGCATCTGGACCACCTCGGTTTCGACGAGGCCTGGATGGGTGAGCACCACTCCACCGGCGCCGAGATCGTCCCCGCCCCCGACCTTTTCATCGCCGCCGCGGCCGAGCGCACGCAGCGCATCCGCTTCGGCACCGGCGTGGTGTCCCTGCCCTACCACCACCCGCTGATCACCGCCGACCGCATCACCCAGCTCGACCTGCAGACGCGCGGACGGCTCATCTTCGGCACGGGCCCGGGCAAGATCCCCCTCGACGCCCACATGATGGGCATCGACCCCTCCGATCAGCGCCGCCGCCAGGGCGAGGCCCTCGAAGCGATCACCCGGCTGCTGCGCGGCGAGGTCGTCGACATGCGGACCGACTGGTTCACCCTGAAGGACGCGCGCGCCCAGCTGCCCACCTATGACCCCGCCGGAATCGAAATCGCCACGGCGTCAACCATTTCCCCGAACGGCTCGGTGCTCGCGGGCACCCACGGCCTGTCGCTGCTGTCCCTGGCCGCCAGCTCGCCCGGCGGATTCGAGGTGCTCGATCGCAACTGGGGCGTCTACGAGAAGACATGCGCCGAACACGGGCACATCGCCGACCGCGCCAACTGGCGGCTGGTGAACCCGATCTTCCTGGCCGAGTCCCGCGCCGACGCCGAGCGCGCGGTGTCGCGGCGCATCGGCTCGATGGCCGCCTACGTCAACCGCCAGACCGGCCAGAGCCCGGACTGGGCACGGACGCCCAAGGGCATCATCGACCAGTGGCGCAACGACACCCTCGGGGAGTTCGGCCAGGCCATCATCGGCACCCCGGACGAGGCCATCGAGCAGATCCAGCGCCTGATCGACAAGACGGGCGGGTTCGGCACCATGCTCGTGCTGCACGTGGACATGGCGAGCTGGGAGGACACCAAGCGCAGCTACGAGCTGTTCGCCTCCGAGGTCATCCCGCATTTCAAGAACCGCAACCGCGGTCGCGAAGCGAGCCTGCAATTCGCGCAGGACAACCGCGACCTGCTGATCGGGCAGCTGGTCACCGCCATCACCAAGGCCCACACCGACTACTACGGCGCACAGACTGGAGCCTGACCATGCGCGCAACACAATTCCTCGAGGGGCAGTTCTCCGTGGCCGAGGTGGACGCGCCACCGGCCCTGGGCTCCTGGCAGATTCGCATCGACGTGGTGGCCTGCGGCATCTGCGGCAGTGACCTGTCGGTGTCGAAGGACCCCTGCCGGTTCGTGGGAGTCGCGAACGCGGCCGGATACCCGCTGGCCGAGTTCGACACCGACCGACCGGTGGTACTGGGCCACGAGTACGCGGGGATCGTCGCCGAGATCGGCTCCGACGTCACCGATTTCGCGGTGGGCGACCGGGTCGCCGGCATCGGCCTGGCCACCGACACCGCCACCGGAATCCCGACGATCATCGGCTACTCGAACACCTATCACGGCGCGTTCGGCGAACAGATCGTGGTGGACGCCTACTGGGTGCGCAAGGTACCCGACAACCTGTCCCTGGACCATGCCACCCTGGCCGAACCGCTGCATGTCGGCGAAATGCACGTGCAGCAGTCCGGTCTGACCGCCGCCGACTCCGCGCTCGTGATCGGTTGCGGCACCATCGGCCTGGGCGCGATCGTCGCGGCGAAGGCACACGGCGCGCGCGTGGTGATCGCCTCCGAACCCTCACCCGCCCGCCGCGAACTCGCCCGGCGGATGGGCGCGGACATCGTGGTCGATCCCACCGAGCAGGATCCCATCGAGGTGTGGAACGCCCTGGCCGCCGAGGGCAATTCACTGGTGAGCGAGGCGGATTCGGGGATTCTCATCGCCTACGAGTGCAGCGGCCGCGCGGGCGTGATCGGCGAACTGCTGCATCAGCTGCCGTTCAACTCCCGCATCCAGGTCCTGGCCGCGGGGTTCGCCGAGGAGACCATCGTTCCGGTGGTCGGCCAATTCCGGCGCATCGCGGTGAACTTCGGTCACGGCAACTATCAGGAGCCGTACGACATCACGCTGAACCGGCTGGCGGACGGCGTGATCGACGCCGAGGCCCTGATCACCGGCCGCGTCGGACTAGACGGGGTGGCGGAGGCGTTCACCGCGCTGCGTTCACCGCGCGAGCACGTGAAGATCATCGTTCATCCCCGCGGCACCGCGGACTGAACGATCCTTGGAACGATGACGGGCTCCGAATTGTCCTCTCCCATCACTGATCCCCGCGCCGGGACGGTCGACGGCATGCTGCGCCGCAGCGCCGCCCGCCATCCCGGCCGGGTGGCCGTGCGGTTCGCGGACCGCGCCTTCACCTATCGCGAACTCGACGACGCCGTCACCCGGGCCGCAGCCCGGCTGCGGGGGCTCGGATCGACGCCGGGCGACCGAATCGCCGCCTACGGCACCAACTCCGATGCCTACGTCATAGCGTTTCTGGCCGCCGCTCGCGCCGGGCTGGTTCACGTCCCGATCAACTACGCCCTGCGCGGCGACGAACTGGCGTATCTGCTCGAACAGTCCGGTGCGCGTGCGGTACTCGCCGATCCGGAACTGACCGCGCACCTCACGCCGGTACTGCCGCCGGGATGCGCCGTGCTCCCGCTGCGGGACGCGGCCGATTCCCTGCTGGACACCTCGGCGGCGGGGCCGGTGCCGCCGTGGGAGTCCGGGACCGCCGACACCGATCTCGCGCAGCTGCTGTACACCTCGGGCACGACGTCGAAACCCAAGGGCGCCATGATGACTCATCGCGCTCTGGTGCACGAGTACACCAGCGCCATCGTCGCGCTCGACCTGGACGCGGCGGACAACCCGCTGATCTGCATGCCGCTGTACCACTCGGCGGGCATGCACGTGTTCATGCTGCCGTACCTGGCGGTCGGGGCCACCGTGCGGCTGCTGCCCGTGCCGGACATTCCCGAGATCCTGCGCACGGTCGAGGCCGAACGCATCGGTTCGCTGTTCCTCGCACCGACCGTCTGGGTTCCGCTGGCCACGCACCCGGGGCTGGACGAGCACGATCTGTCCTCGCTGCGCAAGGCGCAGTACGGCGCGTCGATCATGCCGGTCACCGTGTTGCAACGGCTGCGCGACCGCTATCCGGCACTGGGCTTCTACAACTGCTTCGGGCAGTCGGAGATCGGCCCGCTGTCGACCGTGCTGCGTCCCGCGGAGCACACGGACCGGCCGGACTCGTGCGGGCGTCCGGTGCTGTTCGTGGAGGCGCGGGTTGTCGACGCCGCCGGCGTGGACGTTGCCGCGGGCGTGCCCGGGGAGATCCTGTACCGCTCACCGCAACTGTGCCTGGGTTATTGGGAGAACCCGGAGGCGACCGCGGCCGCGTTCACCGACGGCTGGTTCCACTCGGGCGATCTCGTGGTCCGCGACGCGGAGGGCTTCATCACCGTGGTCGACCGGATCAAGGACGTGATCAACACCGGCGGCATCCTGGTGGCCTCGCGCGAGGTCGAGGACGCGCTCTACACCCACCCGGCGGTGGCGGAGGTGGCGGTGATCGGCACCCCGGACCCGCGCTGGATCGAGGCGGTGACGGCCGTGGTGGTGTTGCGCGCCGACACCGACGCGGTCGCCGCCGGCGACCTCATCGCGCATGTGAAGGAGCGGCTCGCCCCGTTCAAGGTCCCGAAGATCGTTCGGTTCGCGGAGTCGCTGCCGCGCAACCAGAGCGGCAAACTCCTCAAACGCGAACTGCGCTCCGGAACGGTCTCGCCGGGGTGATCGAGCTCGCCGGGAGTCGAACCGGCTCCCAGCCCGCCTAGTCGGCGAGCCGTGCCGCGTGCCGCACGACCGGCACGGCCGCGCGCGGCTCGTTGTCCTCGCGCTCGTCGATCACCAGGTCCGGGTGCAGGCGAGCGTGAATCCGAGTGAGCAGTTCGCTCGTGCGGAAGGGCTTGGGGAGATAGTCGGCGGCGCCGGCGGCGAGCGCGCTCTCGATCACACCGCGGTCCGGCTCGGCGGACACGATCATGATCGGGGCGTCGCCGGTGATCCGCAGTCGCCGGCACACCTCGACGCCGTGCAGATCGGGCAATCTCAGGTCCAGCAGCACCAGGTCCGGATGCCAGCGCTCGGACAGGGCCAGGGCCTGGTGCCCGTTCGGGGCGTGCATCGAGTCGTATCCGGCGGCCGAGAGCACCAGCAGCGCCATCTCGGCGGTGGCCCGGTGTCCTTCGACGACCAGCACCCGCGCGAGGGCGGGATCGGATTCCCGATGGGGATGGATGAGCGGGCGCGGCACTCGCCGGGCGGAGAGCTGGTGACGGTTCATAGTGTTGCCCTTCAGTAACGGGGGACCCTGCAACCCGAACTCGATCGCACCCTGCGGACTCCCCCACCCCTGTGGGATTTGTCCCGAATGCCAGATCTCGAACCCTAGGCGTTCCAGTTACTGTCCAGCAATGAAAAGCGGATATCAGATCTCCGGATAGACCGGATCGTCCTCGTCCCGTGACACACCACTCCGCTGCCCCGCACTTTCGTGACCACACCGAGTCCTGGACGTCCCCCGCAGTTCACCTCGGAGTCAACTCCGAGTCCCGAACACCGGTTCCGAACCTCAACCGGCCGAGTCGGCCGTGGACGCGCGCGAGACGAGCGGCGCCGGGCATCCCCCGAATGGAATGCCCGGATCCACCCCGACGGTCAGTCGCCGTCGAGCTCGGTGTTCGCGCGGCGGACGGCGTCGTGGGCCGCGGCTTCGGCGGCGTGGCGGTCGTCGCGCATGCGGGTACGGGGGCGATCGATGCCCTCCATGTCCTCGCGGTCGGCGGGTTCGTAATCACCGCCGGAGTCCTCGCGAGCGAGATTCATGTCCCGCATTTGATCGTGCCGTTCGGCGCGGTGGGCGGCGGCGCTTTCGGCGTCGGCCTTGCGCCGGGCGTCCTGGGACAGATTCTGCTGACGCTTCATCGAGGTGCCTCCGGAGTGTGAGGTGTCCGTCCCGATCAGAAACAACCCGACCAGTATGCGCTCGCTGTTCGCACCCGGACCGGACCCGAGTCCATCCCGCAATCGAAGGCCCCGCACGCCCGGGGAGCGAGCACTCCTGCGGGCGCCGGACCGCGAAACCCTAGGGGCAGGGCACGCTGCCACTTGCCGAGCCGCTCATCGAGCCGATGACCATCTTGAGCAACGCGTCGAACAGACCACCGGAAATGAATTCAGCCATGGCAGAGCTCCTATCGAAACAATCGTGTCAGCACTGATCGCTGACGGTTCGCGGACTGCACGCTACTGCACGGATCGAGACGTCATCATCTTTTGCAGGAAAACACTAGTAATTACTTCCCACACACCGGTGATGCACGTCATTTCCAGGCGTTTTGACTGATTCGACCGGTTGTCTACACGAATCACGTCGAATCTAAACGGCCTCCGAATAATCCCATTTGATGAGGTTTGCCCGGATGCAAAATCGCGAAACCGTCCACCG
This sequence comes from Nocardia sp. NPDC055321, assembly GCF_053645575.1. Classification (NCBI taxonomy): domain Bacteria; kingdom Bacillati; phylum Actinomycetota; class Actinomycetes; order Mycobacteriales; family Nocardiaceae; genus Nocardia; species Nocardia sp. NPDC055321. The sequence continues at coordinate 22,739 of NZ_JBSHMS010000022.1, read as the reverse complement.
GCGAGAGCCGATCCGCGGGCGTATCCGTCCGGTCCGGACCCGGATCTGTCCGGACCGGAAAGTACGTTTTCCCGGCGCGACCGGGCGATCTTCCACCGGCACCCGAAACGGACTGGACATCCAGTGCAAATCTGATGTGGCACCGGCGAAGACCGGAGCAACTCCCCAACACAGTTCGACCGAGAAGGACACGCTCATGCTTTCTGGATTCACTCAGCTGTTCAACAACCTCACCCTGTTCGGCGGCGACCTGCTCGGTCTGCACATCGGCTTCTGATAGCCCCACCCCCGAAAAGCCCGTACGGCCGCATTCCTCCCGGCCGTGCGGGCTTTCCGCATTTCCGAATACGATCAGCGCGCGCAGGCGGCGGCCAATTCCGGACGCCATTGCCGCCAATCCCCGTCGAGTTCGGAACCCACGCTCGCCGCGCACACCCGCTCGGCCGCCGCCGACGCGTCGGTGTTCAGCCAACTCAGCACCGCGTTGCCCCCGCCCGCGCCGAGCATCCCGGTGGGACTGAACTGCACCCGCCAGCGCACCGTGCCGCGCGGCACGATCGAGGCGCCCATCGCCTCCGGCGCGGCGGGATCGGCGATGGACCACAGCCGCACGGTCTGATCGTCCGCACCGGTGGCCAGCGACCGCGCCCCGGGATCGAAACTCACCGACCGGATCGCGCTCGAGTAGCCGCCGAGTGCCGCGAGTTCGTCGGCGCGATCGCCGTCCAGGCGCGCCACCCGCACGATCTGATCGTCACCACCGGTTGCCAGGAGTGTGCCGTCGGCGCTGATCGAGAGCGCGTTCAGGCTGCGGTGGTAATCGGCCAGCACGGTCGAGGTGCGTTGCGCCGCGGCCAGATTCCAGCTGTGCACCCGCCCCTCGCCCGATACCGCGTACAAACGTGTCCCGTCGGGCGCGAAGGCCACCGCGTTCACCCACCCGCCCGGCCCGGTCAGCGCGCTGTCCTGCGCGACCGGCCGGTCGCGATCGCCGAGGTCCCAGATCTGCACGCTGGTGTCGGTGAGCGCGGTCGCCAGGTGGCGCGAGTCGGGCGAGAACGCGATCTCGTGCGCGTAGCGCGCCTGCGGCAGGTCCAGGGTGGGCAGCGGCCGGGGTGCGGTGCGATCGGCGAGGTCGAACAGCAGCACCGGCCCGCTGTCGACCAGGCTCACCGCCAGGGTGCGGCCGTCCGGCGCGAGCGCGAGGTTCTCGACCCGGACGTCCGCGGGCATGGGCGCGGCGGCGATCGGGCGCGGGGTCGCGCCGGTGGTGTCCCACAGCAGGACGGTCCCGTCCCACGACCCGGTCGCCATGAGCGCGCCCGAGGCGTCGAAGGCGGGGGCCTGCACCTGCGCGGTGTGGCCGGCGAGTTCGGCGGGTGAGAGCGTCCAGACCTGCAATTCGCCGGATTGGCCGCCGGTCAGCACCCGGCCCTCGTCCAGGAAGAGGGCGGCCGCGAGCGCACCGCGGCTGCCGCCCATGGGTTTTCCCACCGGCACCGGCCGGCGGGGATCGATCACGCTCCACAGATCGGCGGTGCCGTCCCGCCCGGCGGTGACCAGGGTCCGGCCGTCCGGGGCGAAGGTCACCGACCAGACCGCCGCGGTGCGCGCGGGCACCGGCGGTCCCAGCGGCGCCGCGTTCGCCCGGTCGCGCATCGACCACAGCTGGAAGCTCTGGTCGTCGCTGCCGGTGGCGAGCACGCTCCCGTCGGGGCTGAAGGCGACGGCGTGGATCGTCAGGCGCTGCCCGGCCAGGGGTGCGCCGAGCGCTCGCGCGGCGGCGGGGTCGGTGACGTCCCACAGCCGCGCTGTCCGGTCGTCGCTGCCGCTGGCGAGCGTGTTCCCGTCCGGTGCGAAGGCCAGGGTGCGGATGGGCGCGTCGTGTCCGGTGAGCGTGACGGTCGCCCCGGACGCCAGATCGTGCAGGCGGACCGTGCGGTCGTCCCCGGCGGTGGCGATCCAGCGGCCGTCCGCGCGCACCGCGACCGCGTACACCGCCCCGCGATGCCCGAGGTCGATGGTGTCGGCGCGCACGGGATGAGCGGGGTCGGAGACGTCCCAGCGGTGCACGCGCCCGGAAGCCGTGCTGGCGAACAGCGTTCGCCCGTCGGGCGAGAAGGCCACCGACGCCACCCAGGCGTCCGCGGGCAGCGCGGCGCCCAGCGCGGTCAGCCCGCGGGCGTCGTCGCGCCGCCACAGCCGCACCGCGTTGTCGTAGCCGCCCGAGGCGACGATGCCGTCTCGGGATTGCGCCACACCGTAGATCGCGCCCTCGTGCGCGGGCACGGTGGCCGCGAGCGGGGCGGCCTGCGAGGCCAGCAGCAGGCCGCGGGCCTGCGGATCATCGGGCCGTACGGCGGTGGCGACGAGTGCGAGCTGCGCCGATTCGGTCGGGTCGCCGGCCTGGTTGTGCTGGGCCGCGGCGACCAGCGCGGCGAACTGCGCGTCTTCGCGCTCGCGATCGGCGAGCCGGCTCTGTCGCATGGACACCACGGCCAGCACCGAGGTCACGATCGCGCCGACGACCAGGAACAGCGCCAGCGCCCGTTTGCCGAGCACCCCGCGCCGCCGTACCTGCTCGGCCGCATCGAGGAATTCGATTCCCAAGGGGGACAGCACATTCGGCATGCGGGACCGTAGGTCACTCGCCACCGCGAGCCGGGTCCCCTGGTACAGCAGCGAGCGATCGCGCCCGGCGCCCGCCCATTCCTCGACGTCGGTGTGCAACCGGTGCCGCACGATCGCGTCCTCGCGGTCCTCGTCCACCCATTCGGCCAGGCGCGGCCAGGCGCTGAGCACGGCGTCGTGCGCCAGGGAGGTGCCGGACGCGTCCTGGGTGAGGATGCGGGCCGCGACGAGCGTGTTCAGCACGGTGCGCGCCGAGTCCTGGTCCGGGCAGCGCCGAATCAGGCTCTCGCGCTCCACGTGCCGGCCCACGGCGGTGCCGTCGGCGGCCGGGGTCACCAGTTGCAGCAGCAGGATGCGGGTGGTCTCGCGTTCGCGGGGGTCGAATTTCTCCCACTGCTGTTCGGCGCTGGTGGCGATCGCGCCGCGCACGCCGCCGGCGCGTTCGTAGGCGCGCACGCTCAGCAGGTCGCCCTCGCGGAATTCCCAGGTGCTGCGCAGGGCGTGGGCGAGCAGCGGGAAGGTGCCCGCGCGCACGGCCCGGCCGCCGCCGCGGACCCCGAGGTCGGCCAGGATGAGCTCGACCAGCCCGTCGCCCAGGCGCAGCCCCACGCGCCGGGCGGGTTCGACGATGGCGGCGGTCAGTTCGGCGACGCTGGGCGGGCCGAGCAGTATCTGATTGCGTTCGAGCAGCGCGGCCAGGGCCGGGAAGCGGGCGGCCTGGGTGTAGAAGTCGGCGCGCAGGGCCGCGACCACGCCCGCGCACCGGCCGGGCAGCACCGGGCCGCCGGTCACCAGGGACGCCAGGACCTCGAGATAGCGGCTCGCGGCGTCGTCGTCGAAGGGCGGCAGGAACAGCTCTTCGAGCTGATCGACCACCAGCACATATGGTTTCGAGTCCGAGGCGCGTTCGGCGGCCCAGTCCGCGAGCGCCCCGGCGGCGACCGCGCCGGGTGTGACCGGCAGCACGTCGAATTCCGCGCGCACCCGGGCGGCGAATCCGGCCTGCAGCAGCGAGGATTTCCCGACGCCGGAGTCGCCGACCAGGATCAGCGGTTCCCCGGTGCCGAGGTTCTCGGTGAAGCGGGCGCGCAGCGTCTCGATCTGGTTCTCGCGCCCCGCGAAGTACTCCGCGTCGGTGATCGTCAGGGCCGCCAGTCCCGGGTACGGGCAGATCGCCGGGACCGGCCCGGCCGGTGTTCCGGTCCGCTCCTGTTGCGCCCGCGACCAGAGTTTGTGCCAGCCGGTCATCGAATACAGTTCCGGCAGTGCGGGATCGGGCCGGCGCGCCTGCGCGGCGGGCACCAGCACGCCCAGCACGGCGGACAGGCCGTCGAACTTGGCGGGCACGCTGCGCCCGAGCCGCCAGTCCGAGATCCGCTGTGCGCTGATCTCGCGCCCCTGCGGATTGCGCACCCGCAGCTCGCGGGTGGCCCGCATGCTGATCACGCGCAGCGGCGGCGCGCCGGCGGCGGAGTACAGCGCGTCGAGCCGCTGCGCCAACTCGCCCCGGGCACTGGTCGTCACTGTTCGCACCCTTCGAATTCATACCGATCGGTTTGTGCGTCGATCCTCGATGCTACCGACGCTCGTCCGCGCCGCCGTCGGCAGATCTCCGCTGGCCACGGACTCGCGGGGATGCCGCGGGCGAGCCGGGCCGACCCGCCGGGCCCGAGCCGTTCGCGGCGAACCGGACTCGGGGCGAGGTGCGCGCGGGCACGCCCGCGCTCCGGCACATCCGGCGCGAACGATGCACGTTCGCTGCAATCGCCGGATTCGCGCCTACAGTCGAGGGATGGGCATCCAACGTTCCAGCGTGGTCGACGCGCCATTGGCGGAAGTATTCGACTGGTTCGCCCGGCCCGGGGCCTTCACCCGGCTGGTACCGCCGTGGCAGCCGATGACCCTGATCTCGGAGGCCGAGTCGCTCGCCGACGGCCGGGCCGTCCTGGGACTACCCGGGGGTCTGCGCTGGGTCGCGCAGCACGACGCCGCGGCCTACGATCCGCCGCACCGGTTCGCGGACGCGGTCGCCGTGGACGGCGTGGCGTCGATGCCGGCCGGAATCGCGATGCGCTGGCGGCACATTCACGAGTTCGAAGCCGTCGACGCGACGCACACGCGGGTGATCGACCGGGTCGAGACGCCGATCCCCGAGGCCGCGCTGCGGGCCACGTTCGACTACCGGTACCGGCAACTGGCCGACGACCTGGCCGCGCACCGGCGGGCGGCGCGGCACGGATTCTCGGGGTCCACCATCGCGATCACCGGCGCGTCCGGCCTGGTCGGCTCGGCGCTGGCGGCGTTCCTGAGCACCGGCGGGCACACCGTGATCCGGCTGGTGCGCCACGCACCGCGCCACGCGGGCGAACGACGCTGGGACACGGGCGCTCCCGCACCCGATCTGCTCGACGGGATCGACGCGGTCGTCCACCTCGCCGGGGCCTCGATCGCGGGTCGATTCACCGAACAGCATCGAAAAGACATCCGGGACAGCAGGATCGAACCGACGCGCCGGCTCGCCGAGCTGGCGGGCCGCGCGGGCGTGGGCGCTTTCGTGAGCGCGTCGGCCGTCGGGTACTACGGCTACGACCGCGGCGACGACGAGCTCACCGAGAACTCCACGCGCGGTGACGGTTTCCTGGCCGACGTGGTCGCGGACTGGGAGGACGCCACCGAGCCCGCCGCCGCGGCGGGCACCCGTGTGGTCCGGGTCCGGACCGGGATCGTGCAGTCCCCGCGCGGGGGCACCCTGCGCCTGCTGCGCCCGCTGTTCGCCGCGGGCCTGGGCGGGCGGATCGGCGACGGCAGGCAGTGGCTGCCGTGGATCGGCGTCGACGATCTCGTGGACGTGTATCACCGTGCGCTCTGGGATGATTCGCTGTCCGGCCCGGTCAACGCGGTGAGCCCGAACCCGGTGCGCAACGCCGAGTACACCGCCGTCCTGGCGAAAGTCCTCCATCGCCCCGCGTTCCTGCCGGTCCCGACGTTCGGCCCGGCGCTGCTGCTGGGCGAACAGGGTGCCCGCGAACTCGCCGCCGCGAGTCAGCGGGTCCTCCCGGAACGCTTGGCGAAGGCCGAACATCGTTTCCGCACAGCCGAATTGGATCCCGCCCTGCGGCATCTGCTCGGCAAGTAGCGGGCGACCCGAGCTCGGGACCGCGAACGCACGCCCGCCACGCACCACCGGCGCGGCGCGCCTGGTGGCCGGGACAGGCCCGGCTGCGGGTGCCGGCCGGAGCCGAACCCCTGTGGACGCACCGATATTCGGCGGCCCCGGCCGCGTGGACCGGGTCCCGCTGACATCCTCCAAGAAAAGCACTGCGGCACAGCGAAACCCGGGCCCGGACCGTGTGGTCCGACCCGGGTTCCGGTGTATCGATCAGGCCAGGTCGAAGCGGTCGCTGTCGACGACCTTGACCCACGCGGCGACGAAGTCGTTCACGAAGCGCTCGCCCGAATCCTGCTGGGCGTAGACCTCCGCGATCGCCCGCAGCTGCGAGTGCGAGCCGAAGACCAGGTCGTTGGCGGTGGCGGTCCAGACCGCCTTGCCCGAGCGGGAGTCGACGCCCTCGTAGACGTTCTCCGCGGTCTCGGACGCCTTCCACTCGGTGTTCTGGTTCAGCAGGTTGACGAAGAAGTCGTTCGTCAGCACGCCCGGGCGGTCGGTGAAGACGCCGTGCTCGGAGTCGCCGTAGTTGGCGCCGAGGGCGCGCAGGCCGCCGACCAGCACGGTCAGCTCCGGCGCGGTGACGTCGAGCAGGTACGCCTTCTCCAGCAGCAGCCGCTCGAGCGGGGCCTTCTCACCGGGGCGGACGTAGTTGCGGAAGCCGTCGGCGCGGGGCTCGAGCACCGCGAACGACTCGACGTCGGTGTTCTCCTGCGAGGCGTCGGTCCGTCCGGGATGGAACGGGACGGTGACGTCGTATCCGGCGTCCTTGGCGGCCTTCTCGACGGCCGCGGACCCGGCCAGGACGATCAGGTCGGCCAGCGAGACCTTCTTGCCGGATCCGTTGAACTCCTGCGCGATTCCCTCGAGCACGGGCAGCACCTGAGCCAGCGCGGCGGGTTCGTTGACCTCCCAGCTCTTCTGGGGCTCGAGCCGCAGGCGAGCGCCGTTCGCGCCACCGCGCTTGTCGGTGCTGCGGAAGCTCGAGGCGGCCGCCCACGCGGTCTTGACCAGCTGCGCGACCGTCAGGCCCGACTCGAGCACCTTGGCCTTGAGCGCCGCGATGTCCTGCTCGCCGATCAGCTCGTGATCGACCGCGGGCACCGGGTCCTGCCACAGCTGCTCCTCGGGCACCCACGGGCCGAGGTAGCGGCTGATCGGGCCGAGGTCGCGGTGCAGCAGCTTGTACCAGGCCTTGGCGAAGGCCTCGGACAGCTCCTCGGGGTGATCGAGCCAGCGCCGGGTGATCTCGCGGTAGATCGGATCCTCGCGCAGGGCCAGGTCCGAGGTCAGCATCGTGGGGGTGCGCGCGGGACCGCCGAACGGGTCGGGGATGGTGCCCTCGCCCGCGCCGTCCTTCGGCTTCCACTGGTGCGCGCCCGCGGGGCTCTTGGTCAGCTCCCACTCGTAGCCGTACAGGTTCTGCAGGAAGCCGTTGCCCCACTGGGTCGGGGTGGAGGTCCATACGACCTCGAGACCGCTGGTGATGGCGTCCTTGCCCTTGCCGGTGCCGTAGGCGCTCTTCCAGCCCAGGCCCTGCTGCTCGATCGAGGCGGCCTCGGGTTCGGCGCCGACCAGCGCGGCATCGCCGGCGCCGTGGGTCTTGCCGAAGCTGTGGCCTCCGACGATCAGCGCGGCGGTCTCCTCGTCGTTCATCGCCATGCGGCCGAACGTGTCTCGGATGTCGCGCGCGGAGGCGACCGGATCCGGCTGGCCGTTCGGGCCTTCCGGGTTCACGTAGATCAGGCCCATCTGGACCGCGCCCAGCGGACCCGACAGTTCGCGGTCACCGCTGTAGCGCTCGTCGCCCAGCCAGGTGTCCTCCGGACCCCAGAAGACCTCCTCGGGCTCCCAGACGTCCGCGCGGCCGAAGCCGAAGCCGAAGGTCTGGAATCCCATGGAGTCCAGGGCCACGTTGCCGGCGAAGACCAGCAGGTCGGCCCAGGAGATCTGGTTGCCGTACTTCTGCTTGACCGGCCACAGCAGGCGGCGGGCCTTGTCCAGGTTGGCGTTGTCGGGCCAGCTGTTGAGCGGGGCGAAGCGCTGCGCGCCCTGGCCGCCGCCGCCGCGGCCGTCGGCGATGCGGTAGGTGCCGGCCGCGTGCCAGCTCAGGCGGATGAACAGGCCGCCGTAGTTGCCGTAGTCGGCGGGCCACCAATCCTGGGAATCGGTCAGCACGGCGGCGACGTCGGCCTTGAGGGCCTCGACGTCGAGCTTGGCGAATTCCTTGGCGTAGTCGAAGTCCGCGCCGAGCGGGTTCGACTTCGACGAATGCGCGTGCAGGACCGAGAGATCGATCTGCTCGGGCCACCAGTCCTGGTTGGTGCGCGGGCGGCCGTTCTTGGCGGTCGGGGACGGGATCGCCGGGTTCTCGCTCTCGCTGGCGTTACCGCCGGTGACTGGGCATTCGGAGGTCACAGTGTTCCTTCCTGAGGGTGATTGCGGGCTGCGATCAGGTAAGTGGTGAATCATGTTGTGCCGCGGCACAATCGGGGCACAGACCCCAGTAGATGACCTCGGCTTCGTCGATCGCGAAACCGTGGTCGTCGGAGGCGGTGAGGCAGGGGGCCGCGCCGACCGAGCAGTCGACGTCGGCGATGGACCCACACGTGCGGCACACGACGTGGTGGTGGTTGTCGCCGACGCGGGACTCGTAGCGCGCCACCAGGCCCGAGGGTTGGATACATCGCAGGAGCCCGGCCGCGGTGAGGGTGCGCAACGAGTCGTACACCGCCTGGTGGGACACCGCGGACAGGTTCGCACGCACGGCACGGATGATCGAGTCGGTGTCGGCGTGCGGTTGGTCGTGCACGGCGCTCAGCACTGCCACGCGTGGAGCTGTCACGCGCAGCGAAACCCCTCGCAACATCTGCTGGAATTCCATGGCCGTGGGCACGCTCGCCAGTCTCGCCGCTAATCTGGAATGAGTCAAGTATTTGATTCGCGCCGCGCCGAAACCGGTTCCGCCGACCGGAATCGGCGCGGCGGCGCGCGGACCGATCGTCCCGCAAACCCCGACCCGCGGCGGCGGAACGGACTAACGTTGGCCTATGGCGACCAAAGACGTCACGGTTACCGTGACCATGGACGAGGACGAATGGCGCGATCTGCGCGCCGCGGCCGAGTGCGCCGGGATGCCGCTGGAGGCGTACATCCGCTGGGGTGTGCGACTACTGGCGGCGCCGCCGCGCCCCGGTAAGAATCTCGGCCGCGGACCCCTCGAACGCAGAGCGACACGGCGCCGGATCGCCGATCACGCCGACGAGTCCGAGGCCGCTGCCTGGACCGAGACGTTCGCCGAGCGCCTCTCCCACCACAGCGAGCAGTACCGCTGACCCGCGCCGGCCGGCGGCTACGGCTCGCTCATGAAGGCCGCGCACATCTCCCCGATCATCAGGGCCGGAGCGTTGGTGTTGCCGCCGGTGATCGTGGGCATGATCGACGCGTCGGCCACGCGCAGACCGTCGACGCCGCGCACGCGCAGGCGGGGATCGACGACCGCGCCCTCGTCCACGCCCATGCGGCAGGTGCCGACCGGGTGATAGACCGAATGGATGCGGTGGGGCAGTTCGCGGCGCAGTGCGGCGGGGTCGGCGAATCGTGGCCCGGGGTGCAGCTCACCGCGGGTGTGACCGGCGATGTCGTTGTGCGCCATGATCTCTCGGGTCATGGCCATACCTTCGAGCAGTAGCTCGGCGTCGGCCGGATCGGACAGATAGGCCGGGTCGATGAGCGGAGCCCGCAGCGGGTCGGGTGCGGCCAGGCGCACGGTGCCGCGGCTGCGCGGGTAGATCATGGTGGGCATGACGGTCAGCGCGGGGCGGGGGTCCACCCGGTGCAGGACGTCGCGATCCTGGTTCGGGGCGACGTAACTCCACGGCAGCAGGTGGAGCTGGAGGTCGGGGACGGCGCCCGCGCGTGAGGTGCGGACGAAGCCGACCCCTTCGAGGAAGGTGCGCCCGAACCATCCCGATCCCGGGCGCAGGGTCTCCTCCAGGAGCCCACCCAGGAAATGCCGGACCGTGCCGCGATGCGGGGAGTTGTCCACGAGGTAGGTCATGGGCACGAACAGGTGATCCTGCAGGTTCTCACCCACCGGAAGGTCCGCGTGGACCTCGATGCCGTGGTCGCGCAACTGCGCGGCCGGGCCGATGCCCGACAGCAGGAGCAGGTGCGCGGATCCGATCACCCCGGCGGACAGCACCACCTCGGACGTGGCCCGGACGATCCGGGAACCGGCGCCGTCGAGGACTTCGACCCCGAGTGCCCGGCCCTTCTCGATCACCACCCGCGTGGCATGGATCCCGGTGTGCACGTGCAGGTTCGGCAGCAGGTGCGGCTCGCGCAGGTATCCGCGCGCCGAGCTGTAGCGGACACCGTCGGCGGCGCTCTGCTGGAACAGCGAGAGTCCATGCTGGGAGGCGCCGTTGTAGTCGTCGATGATCGGCGCGCCGAGCGTGTGCGCGGCGGCGGACAGGAAGGTGCGGGTCGCGTCGCTGACGTCCGCGGCGGTGGTGACCGCGATCGGACCGCCGGTGCCGCGCAACTCCCCCGCCGCGCCCCGCCAGTCCTCCATCCGCTTGAACGCGGGCAGGACCTGCTCGAAACCCCATCCGTCGCAACCCTGTTCGGCCCAGCCGTCGTAGTTGGCCCGGTTCCCGCGCACGAAGACCATGCCGTTGACCGAGCTGGATCCGCCCAGTACCCTGCCGCGCGTCATCGGTATCCGGCGGCCCCCGGCGTGGGTCTGCGGGACCGAGTACTGCTTCCAGCACACCCGGGCCTTGAGCCGGGGAACGGTGTGCACCAGGAACGTCATGCCGGGCACCCGGAGCAGGCGGGTGTCGTCGCCGCGCCCGGCCTCGAGCAGGGCGACCCGCGCTCCGCCGCGCGCCAGCCGGGCCGCCACGACCGCGCCCGCGCTGCCCGCGCCGACGACGACGTAGTCGTAGCTGTCAGTGCCCGTCATCGTCGTTCCCCCGGTCCGGGACGAGTAGATGCTCTCGTCCGTGCGCGGTGAATTCGGTTGTCAGCGCGTGCTTGTCGGCGGCGGTCATGGGTGCGTAGCGCGCGGGTGGACGCCCGGTCCACTGGTGCACCTCGTCGCCGGTGTCCCAGCGCTGGCGCTGCAGCACGCGTTTGAGAATCTTGTTCGACGCGGTCGCGGGCAGCCGCGCGGAGATGCGCACCAGCCGCGGAATCCCCTTGCCGCCCAGATCCGGCTGCTCGTTCAACCAGGCCGCCAGCGCCCGCGGATCCAGCTCGGCGGGATCGGCTACCTCGATAGCCGCCATGAGCCGATCGCCCGAACGCGGGTCGGGTACCCCGAACGCGGCCGCGGCCAGCACGCCGGGATAGCGGCGCAGCACCCGCTCGGTGACGAGCGTCGAGGTGTTCTCCCCGTCGACCCGCACCCAATCACCCTGCCGCCCGGCGAAATACAGGAATCCGGCGGCGTCGATGTAGCCCAGGTCCCCGGACCAGTACCACCCGTTGCGCAGGCGCCGGCCGTCCGAGTCGGCATCGGCGTAGTAGCCCTCGAAGGTCGGCGATCCGGTCTTGTCGACGATCTCCCCGACCGCCAGTTCGGCATTGCGCACCCGCCCGCCCGCGTCGATCTCGGCGATCGCGCACTGCCGCAGCGTCACCGGGTCGACGATCGCCACGCCCGCGTGCGCGGGCCGTCCCAGCGCCGCGGGTGGCGCCGCCGGATCAGCTACGGCCACCGCCCCGCCCTCGCTCGAGCCGTAGCCCTCGGCCAGTGGGGCGCCGAAGCGCGCGCGGAATCGCGCGCGATCCTCGGGCGAGGCCTCGGTGCCGAACCCGCGCGTGAGCCGATTGTCGGCGTCCTCGGCGGTGGCGGGCGTGGCCAGCACGTAGGCGATCGCCGTCCCGACGTACGTGAAGTAGGTCGCCCCGAAATACCGGATGTCGGAAACGAACTGCGAGGCGGAGAATTTCGGCGTCAGGCAGATCGTCGCCCCGACCGCGAGCGCGGGCGCCCACAGGGCCATCAGCGCGTTGCCGTGGAACAGCGGCATACAGCAGTACTCCACGTCCGCCCGCGTATGCCCGAACTTCCCCACCGCGGTGTGGGCGATCCGCGCGAGCCGCCCCTGGGTGCACCGCACGGCCTTCGAGCGCCCGGTGGTCCCGGAGGTGAACAGCAACAGCAGCAACGACTCCGGGCCCACCGCGTCCGTGTCCGTGCTCTCGTCCGGGGCTGCGTCGAGCAGCGCCCGATACCGTTCCGAGCCGATATCCAGGATCCGGTCGCGATCCACCCCGATTTCGAGCGCGCTCAGCCGTGCCGCCCCGGCCGCGTCGGTGATGATGAGCCCGCAGTCGGTGTGGCGCACCTCCCCCGCGAGGGTGTCGTCGTCGCGGGTGGGATTGATCCCCACGATGGTCGCGCCGGTGAGTGCCGCACCGCCGAGCCAGAATACGAACTCGGGCACGTTGTCCAGCAGCACCCCGATGTGCCGCGGGCCCGGCCAATCCAGTCGCGTAGCCAGTGCCCCGCGCCGCCGCGATTCGGCCACCACCTCGGCCCAGGACCACTCCCGGTCCCGGGTGCGCAGTCCCGGATGCGGATCCCCCGCCCGTTCGCGCAGCATCGCGGCGATATCGGGCGCGTTCACAGCGGATCCCCGGGCGCGACGGTGCCGTCCATGATCAGATCCACGGTCGCGATGATGTGCTTGCCCAGCGCGCACGTTCCGGTCACCGCCACCGAAACCCGCTGCCCCGACACGGTATTCACCTGCCCGGTCAGCGTCAGGGTGTCGTACGCGTACCAGGGCGCCCCCAATCGCAGCCGGATCGCGGTGATCCGCGCGCGAGACCCGGCCCAGTCGGTGACGAACCGCTGCACGAGCCCGGTGTCGGTGAGGATGTTGGCGAACGTGTCCCGGGAGCCGCGGGCGCGGGCGTAGTCGCGGTCGTGATGCACCGGCTGGAAATCGCGGGTGGCCAGGGCCGCCGCGACGATGAAGGTGGGGGTCGCCGAGATCACCAACTCCGGCAGCCGATCCCCGGCCGCGGCCACGGGTGGCCGCTCCGGCACCGTCCGCGCCGGCGCGCCGCCGTATCGGGCGTTCTCCCCCGGCAACGGCGCCCCCGGGTCGTGGTCGGCGGGTTCGGCCGCGGGCGAGCCGGTCCGGGGCGCGGGCCGGAACTTGAGCATCCGGAAGTTCATCTCGGCCACCACCTCGTCACCGACGAGCCAGGTGCTGCGGACGGTGCAGAACCAGCCTTCCCCGAGCGCGGTCTGCTTCGGCCCCTCGCACGCGGCCAGCGACGCCCGCAGCGAAACCTGTTCTCCCAGCGTCGTATAGCGGTGATAGACGGTGTCGCAGTCGGTGGCCAGCAGCGAGGTGTAGCCCGCGCTGTCCAGGAGCTCGAACAGTTTCACCGTCGGGTGGTCGTCGTCGCGCTCGGCGCCGAGCGCCGGCATGGTCCACGCCTGCGTCATGGCGGGCGGGGCCACCACCGCGGCGTGGCCGGCGGCGCGGGCGGCGACGGGGTCGGCATGGATCGGGTTGGCGTCACCCAGCGCCTCGATCCAATTGTTGATCATCGGCTGATTGATCGCGTCGCGGGCGGGTCGCGGCGCGGCCGCCGGGCCCGCGATCAGGGCCTGGGCCGCGGCGTAGAGATCCGGAATTCCTGCTTCGCTCATGAGTTGTCCTGGGATAGAAGGGAGTACGAATCCGCCGGGTCGGCGGGGTAGGCGAATCCGGGCGGCGGCTGGATGGATTTGACCTCGAGGAACTCCTCGAGCCCCCAGCGCCCGAACTCGCGCCCGATCCCGGAGTGTTTGACTCCGCCGAACGGCGCGGCCCGATTGCTGTTGAGCCCGTTGATGTGCACGCTGCCCGAGCGGATTCGTCGGGCCACCGCGTAGGCGCGTGCGGTGTCGGTGCCGAACACCGCGCCGCCGAGCCCGTAGGGCGTGCCGTTGGCCAGGCGCACGGCGTCGTCGTCACCGGTGTGGGTTTGCACGCACAGCACCGGGCCGAAGATCTCCTCGCGGGCGATCCGCATCTCCGGGGTGACGCGTCCGAACACGACCGGGGCCAGGTGGTACCCGCGCGGCGGCGGCCCCGGTGCGGGATCCCCGCAGATGACCTCCGCGCCCGCGGCCACCCCGTCCCGCAGGAACCCGGTCACCCTGTCCCACTGCGTGATCGAGGCCAGCGGGCCGAGGTTCTCGCCCGGCACATAGGTCGCCGCCAGGTCGCGCAGCAGCGCGCGGGCGTCGTCGTACCGCCGCTCGGGCACGATCAACCGGGTCCACGCCGCACAGGTCTGACCGGCGTTCAGCAGGCAGAACCGCAGGCTGGTGGCGACCGCGTCCGCGAACGCCGCGTCGGAGAGGTCGTCGAGCAGCACGCTCGGCGACTTGCCGCCGAGTTCGAGCGCCACCCGTTTGAGCGAGCCGCCGGCCGCGGCCGCGATCGACCGCCCGACCGCCGTGGACCCGGTGAACGACACCACGTCGACGTCCGGGTGCTCGACCAGGGCCGCGCCGACCACGTCACCGCGCCCGGCCAGCACGCTGAGCCGGCCCGCGGGCACCCCGGCGTCGGCGGCGGCCACGGCGAGCAGATAGGCCGACATCGGCGACAGCTCAGCGGGTTTCAGCACGACCGTGCACCCGCAGACGAGCGCCGAGGACACCTTGCCCAGGGCCTGGTGCAGCGGGAAGTTCCACGGCGTGATGGCCGCGACCACCCCGGCGGGCTCGGCGACGGCGAGCGAATCGCCCACCCGCGTCCCGAACCGATAGTCCCGCGCGGCCTCCACGATTCCGCGCAGGGTGCTCAACGCCGACCCGACCTGCCCCTGGCGCGCGAACGCCGCCGGCGCCCCGGTCTCGGCGGCCAGGGTGTCCGCGAACTCGTCCACCCGGCTCTCGATCACCCCGGCCAGCTCGTCGAGCACCCGAAGTCGCTCGTGCAGTGGCCATTCCGGACCGTGGTCGAACCGCTCGCGCGCACCGGCGACAGCGCGATCGGCGTCGTGCGCGTCGGCCAGCAGCACGCTCGCCGAGGGCTGCCCGTCCCGGGGGTCGATCAGGGTGTGGCGTTCGGTCCCGTGCGGTTCGGTCCACTCGCCCCCGATCCAGAGGTGATTGACAGGTTTCATGCTCGGCTCTCCGTGGAGTTGGGATGAGTGCAACCTGCCAGAGCCGTGCTCGCCCCGCATCGTTATCCGCTAGCCAATTGCCCCTTCCGCCGCGCCGGATGGCCCGATACAGTGCTGCCACCCCGAACGGGTCACCGACAGCCTGGTGCGGTGTATCCGGCCCGTGTCGCGGGCGTGTTCGGGCAGGAGGTTCCATCACATGGGGCGAGGCGATACGCGTGCGGCGCGCCGGGACCGGGGTGCGGGCACCGGGCGGTGCCCGCGATGACCGGGCTGCCGACCGGCGACGCAGTCCCCGTGCACGTTCTGCGTTTCTTCGACGCGCTGACCTGCGATCGCGCCTCGGTGGCCCATATCGTCACCGCCACCGGCCGCTGGCTCGGGCGGGTGGTGGCGGTCCGGCACGCGGGGTCCGTGCACGCCGCCGACGGCGCGGGCACCACGGGCAACATCTGGCCCGACTCCATCGCGGCGACCTCCTCGACCCCCTGCGGCGTGCTGGTCGGTCTGGGCGGCCCGGTCGGACCCGAGGATTGGGCGCTGCTGCAACGACTCTCGCTGTGCGTGACACTGGCGTTGGACGAGGCGACCCAGTACGGCTCGCTGATGTCCGAGCAGCGCACCGTGCACGTGCTGGCCACCGGTAGCGAATCGCGCGCCGCCCGCCGCGGCGCGGCCGCGCACCTGGGCCTGACCGCCGAACAGCCCTCGCGCATCCTGCTCGCGCACGGACCCGACTCCGGGGTCGCCGCGCTGATCGACGCGCTGCGCCGCGGCGGTGTCCGGGTGATGAGCGCGCCGGGTGACCGGCTGACCGTGCTGCTCACCGTCGGCCCGCGCGTGACAACGCTGCTCCAGCAGGGTGTTCCGACCGGCGTGCAGGTGGGCGTGAGCCGCGAGCTGCCCGTCATCGACGCCCCGGCCGCGGCCGCCGAGGCGCTGGCCGCCCTGCGTTTCAGCCAGCCCAGCCCGCGCGATCAGGGCCCCTATCTGATCGAGGAGGGCGTCGCGTTCGAGTACTGGCGACTGCGCGGATACGAGGCGCTCGCCGAGGCCATGACCCCGGAACTGATCAACCGGATGGACGATGTGCGCGCCCTGGACCGGGTGCTGGCCGAGTCCGGGGCCGACATGCTGCGCACCCTCGACGTGGTGGTGGCCTCGACCTCGATCCGGCAGGCCGCGCGCGCCCTGGACACCCATCACAACACCGTCGCCCATCGCGTCGCGGCGGCGGAAGCGGTGTTCGGCTTCTTCCTGACCGATTGCTACGGGCGCGGGCGGCTGTACCTGGCCATCGTCCTGCGCAGGCTGCGCGAGTCGCACCGGCTGACGCTGTAGGGCCGTCGGCGCGTTCGACTCCGGGGTGCGATGCCCGGTCGTGCCCGCTAGCCAAGTGACCCGCCGGATGGGTCGAACGGCCACGCCGGTCGCGCCACGCGGGCGGCGGACTCTGCTGGAGTTGCTGTGCCACACCCGATCACGACAGAAGGTCAGAACGCCGTATGGAACTGGATGCGCACACGACCGAATTCCTGCGGCGGCTCGAGGCGGCCGGCCGGACGCCCCTGCACGAGTCGACCCCCGTCCAGGCCCGGGAACGCAACGCCGCGCTGACCCCGCTGCTGGGCGCGGGCCCGCCCATGGCCGCGGTGCACGACACCGACATAGCGTCCGGTGACGCGGCGATCCGGGCCCGCATCCTGCGCCCGGCGCCGGATCCCGCGGGCATCATCGTCTACTACCACGGTGGCGGCTGGGTGGTCGGCGACCTCGACGGATTCGACACCCTGGCACGGGAACTGGCCGCGCGGACCCGCTGCACGGTGGTGCTGGTGGACTACCGGCTCGCACCCGAACACCCCTATCCCGTTCCGCTGGAAGACTCCTGGGCCGCGCTGGGCTGGGTCGACGCGCACCGGCCGGACCTCGCCGCGCCGGGAACGCCGCTGATCGTCATGGGCGACAGCGCCGGTGGCAATCTGGCGGCGGTGCTCGCCCGGCGCGCCCGCGACCTCGGCGGCCCGCGCATCGACCACCAGGTGCTGATCTACCCGATCACCGACGCCGACTTCGACCGGCCCAGCTACCTCGCGCCGGACAACCAGCTCATGGTGGATCGCGCGACCATGGCGTGGTTCTTCGAGCAGTACACCGGCGATCGCGACGTGCGATCCGAGCCGGACGTGAGTCCCCTGCGCGCCCCGGACTTCTCGGGCCTGCCGCCCGCGAGCGTGCTGCTGGCCTCCCACGACCCGCTGCGCGACGAGGGCCTGGCCTACGCCGAGGCGCTCGCCGAAGCGGGAGTGCCGGTGCGCACCCACACGGTCGACGGTCAGATGCACGGCTTCTTCCACATGGTGAATCTGCTGCCCGGCGCGCGGGCCGGCATCGACTTCGTCGCCGCGCGGGTCGCCGCCGTCACCGGCGTCCCGGACACCGCCGACACCGCGGACACGGTCGACGCGGTGGTCATCGGGGCCGGCTTCGCCGGGCTGTACGCGCTCGAGCGGCTGCGCGGCCTCGGCCTGCGCGTGCGGGTGTTCGAGGCGGGCGACGACGTGGGCGGCACCTGGTACTGGAATCGCTACCCGGGCGCGCGCTGCGATGTCGAAAGCGTCTACTACTCCTACAGTTTCGACACCGACCTGGAACAGGAGTGGACCTGGACCGAGCGCTACGCCTCGCAGCCGGAGATCCTCGCCTACCTGCGCCACGTCGCCGACCGGTTCGAGCTGCGCCGCCACATCACCTTCGGCGCCACCGTCACCGCCGCGACCTGGGACGAGCGGTCGAACACCTGGCTCGTGGAATCGGCCACCGGCCACCGGGTCCGGGCCACCTACCTGATCTCGGCGGCGGGCTGCCTGTCCGCGGCCCGCGCGCCCGAGATCCCCGGCGTGGACGAATTCGCCGGGCCGATAGTGCATTCCGCGCGCTGGCCAGCCGAGGGCATCGACCTGACCGGGCGCACCGTCGCGGTGGTCGGCACCGGTTCCACCGGCATCCAGCTGATTCCGCGGCTGGCGGCCCAGGCCGCGCACGTCACCGTCTTCCAGCGCACCCCGCACTTCAGCGCCCCGGCGGGCAACCGGCCCCTGCGGGCCGACGAGATCGACCGTGTCAAAAGCGAATACCCGCGCATCCGCGCCACCTGCCGGGTCAGTCCGGCGGGGACCGAGCTGGCCAAATCGCTCACCCCGGCCGCGGCGCTCACCCCCGAAGAGCGTGAGCGGATGCTGCGCGAGAAATGGGCGAGCGGCGGCCCCGGCATCATCGCGGTGTTCGCCGATGTGCTGCTGGACACCGACGCCAATGCCGTTGTGGCGGAGTTCTTCCGCGACCGGATCGCCGAGTCCGTCACCGACCCCGATACCGCGCGCAGGCTCACGCCGTCGGGGTATCCCATCGGCGCCAAGCGGATCTGCGTGGACACCGACTACTACCGAACCTACAACCGGGACAACGTCACCCTGGTCAGTGTCCGCGAGACGCCGATCGAGCGGATCACCGCGGACGGCGTGGTCGTGGCCGGGCGGCACCATCCGGCGCAGGTCCTGGTGTTCGCCACCGGATTCGACGCGATCACCGGTCCCCTCGACGCCATCGACATCCGCGGCCGCGACGGCATCGCGCTGCGCGAGAAATGGGCGAACGGCCCCCGCGCCTACCTGGGCGTGGCCACCGCCGGATTCCCCAACCTCTACCTCGTCACCGGACCGGGCAGCCCGTCGGTGCTGGTCAACATGGTCACCGCGATCGAACACCACGTCGAGTTCATCACCGATCTCATCGCCCGTCAGCGCCGCGACGGCGATACACCGGTCGAACCCACTGCGGCGGCGGAGAATTCGTGGGCCGAGCAGGTCGACACCGCGGCCCGGCACACCCTGTACCCGCACGCCGCGTCCTGGTACATGGGCGCGAACATCCCCGGCAAACCGCGCATGTTCCTGCCGTTCGTCGGCGGCATGGGCGTGTACCGCGAGATCTGCGATGCCGTTGCCGCAGCGGGCTATCGGGGCTTCACCTTCGCCCCGGCCCCCGACTCCGCGCCGCCGGCCGAGCCCGCCGCGCACCGATCCTGATCAGCCCGACCCGAGCGGACCACGCGATGTCATCTTCCCGGACACCCATTCGCGCGGCGGTACTCACCGCCGCACCCGGCAGCCTCGACCTCGAGGAACTCCACCTCGACGACGTGCTCGAACCCGACGAGGTCCGGGTGCGCGTGGCCGCCTGCGGGCTGTGCCACAGCGACCTGCACATGATCGACGGCGCCCTGCCCACCGCGCTGCCGACCGTCCCCGGGCACGAGATCGCCGGAACCGTCGAGGCGATCGGATCGAACGTGCGCCACCTGACCGTCGGCGCACCGGTGGTCGCCTGCCTGTCCATGTTCTGCGGCGAGTGCCGCGACTGCCGATCCGGTCGAACCTGGTTGTGCGGCAGGCGAATGGACCTGGGCCGCCTCGGCCGCCCGCGCCCGCGACTGACCCGCGCGGACGGCGAGCCGGTGGGTCAGGTCGCCAATCTCGGCGGCCTGGCCGACGCGGTCATCGTGCACCGCAACGCGTTGGTCGAGATACCCGCCGCCATGCCGTTCGATCGCGCCGCTCTGCTGGGCTGCGCGGTGCTGACCGGGGTCGGCTCCGCGGTGCGCGGCGCGGGGCTGCGCGTGGGCGAGACGGCCGCGGTGATCGGCGCCGGTGGCGTGGGGCTCAACGTCGTGCAGGGCGCGCGCCTGGCCGGCGCCCGCACCATCACGGTTGTCGACACCAACCCCGCGGCGCTCGAGCTCGCCGTCCGGTTCGGCGCGACCGATCTGATCGACGCGAGCGCCGACCCCGACCCGGCGGCCACCGTTCTCGAGCTGACCGGCGGCGTCGATCACGCCTTCGACATCGTCGGGCGCACCGCCACAGTCGCGCAGGCCGTACGCATGGTGCGGCCGGGGCGGACCGCGTGGATCGTGGGCATCCCGCCCGCCGGTGAGATCCTCGAACTGCCGGGCGTCGCGATGGTCACCGCGGCGAAGGGCGTCCGGGGATTGCTGATGGGCGACAACCGATTCACCGACGACATCCCCCAGCTGGCCGAGCTGTATCTGCGGGGACGGCTCGAACTCGACGCGCTCGTCGCGCGCCGGCTACCGCTGACTCGCGTGAACGAGGGGTTCGGGCACATGCGCGACGGAGCGACGGCGCGCACGGTGATCGACTTCGGCGATCAGGGATAGCCGGTGTTCCCGGAAGCCGTTGGGGTGCAATCGATTCGCCGCCGCACACCGCTCAGAGTTCGATCACGACCTTGCCGCGCATGTCCCGGTCCGCCTGGAGTTCGACCGCCGCCCTGATCTCGTCGAGAGGGAAGGTCGCGGCGATGGGCACGTGCATCCGGCCGCGGGCGATGAGTCGCGCGATGTTCACCAGGGTGGCGGTACCGGCCGTGGCACCGTTGGCGGCGAGCACCCCGTCGACCACGGCGGCGACGGCGCACACGCGGTCGTCGGGAACCCCCAGCTCGCGGGCGGCGTCCACGGTGTCCGCACCGTCCAGATCGAGCGCCGCGGTGACGGGCTCCCCGCCGAGCTCGCGCACCCGGTCGGCCAGCCCCGCACCGTGGACCACCGGTTCGGCGCCGAGATCGCGCAGGTACTCCGCCGACGCTGCGGACCCGGTGCCGATGACACGCGCCCCCGCGATACGCGCCAGCTGCACCGCGAACACCCCGACCCCGCCGTCCGCGCCGCCGATCAGCACCGTGTCCTGCGGCCCGAGGCGCAGGGCGTGGAGCGCGGCCGCGGCGGTACCACCCGCGATCGGCAGCGCGGCGGCCGTGTGGTCGTCGACCCCGTCCGGGGTGTGGTGGGCGACGCCGCTCACGATGGTGCCCCGCGCCTCCACCACCACGAAGTCGGCGACGGCCCGCGACAACGCGGTCCCGAATACCCTGTCCCCCACCGCGAATCCGCGCACGCCCGACCCGACCCGGTCGACGACGCCCGCGTAGTCGGTCCCGAATCCCGCGGGCAGACTCAGCCCGAATCCGGCCGCGGTCGCGTCGTCCGCGGTCATGTACCGGTCCATGGGATTCAGTCCGGCCGCGGTGACCCGGACCCGGATCTGCCCGGGCCCCGCCTGCGGCTCGGCCACCTCCCGCACAGTGAGAACCTCGGGCCCGCCGAACATTTCGAGCCGAACCGCCCTGCTCCCCGCCCGTTCACCGTCGCCCTGCTGCATTCCCGTCGTCCCCTCGCGTTCGTGAAGCGTGCCGACACCGAGCGCCCGCGACGTCCTGATCGTCCGGATTCGCGCCTGTCGCCCAGGCTACGGGCGGACGGCCCCCAAACGGTCCAACCCCGCTGAGGGAGGCGATTTCGGCGAAGGCGCGAGGAGAGCTCGCTGTAACGCGAACGCGCGAAAATATGACGAATATCACGCAAGGGTGGTTCGCCGCACTCGACGGCCGCACCGCCGGAGTTCGACAGGCGCGAGGCCCCGTCAGGGTCGGGACGACATGCCCCACGCTGATGGGAGTCTGTGATGAACACGCTCGGCAGGAAATTGCTCGTGAGCACGTCGGCCGCGGTCCTCGTGGGCGCGGGTGCGGCGTTGGGCGCGGTCCCCGCGCAGGCGCAGCCGTGGCAGCCGGGATGCGCGGCCTATCCGGTGAACAACAGCGCGGCGTACTCGATGTGCGACGGCTGGACCGGCCATCAGGTGCGCATCGAATGCCGTTACTGGTGGGGCTGGTTCGGCAGCAGCTGGGCCACCTACGAACGCCGCGGCCCGGTGGTCTGGGGCGGCCAGCAGTCCTGGGCGCACTGCGATACCCCGGGCACGCTGCAGAGTTGGGAAGTGGCGAGGTACTGGTGGTGAGTCTCGGCTCGGGCCGGACGCGCGTCCGTCCCGAGCCGGTGGGTTACGCCGTGTGCGCCTCGAGCGCCTCGAACACTTCGGCTTCCCCGACGTTGCCGATCACGCGCTGCAGCGCCGCCCGGCCGTCCGCCAGGTTGTAGGTGACACACGCGATCGCGAGCTGGCCGGCGGCGATGCGCTCGGCGATCGTGGTCGAGCGCTGGGTGAGCAGCAGCGCGGTCTCCTCGACGTGGCGGGCCTCGAGTTCGTCGACGGTGCTCAGGCCGTCACGGCGGCCGAGCAGGATCGACGGGGTGACCCGCTCGACCACGCTGCGAATGAATCCGCCCGGCACCGCGCCGGTGTCGAGCGCGTCGATGGTGGCGCGGACCGCACCGCAGGAGTCGTGGCCCAGCACGACGATGAGCGGCACGTTCAGTACGGCGACGCCGTACTCGATGGACCCCAGGACCGAGGAGTCCACCACGTGCCCGGCGGTGCGCACGACGAACATGTCGCCGAGCCCGCGGTCGAAGATGATCTCGGCGGCCACGCGAGAGTCCCCGCAGCCGAACAGAATTGCCGAGGGGTGCTGTCCGCCGGTCAGTTCGGCGCGCGCCGCGGCCCCCTGGCCGGGGTGCTGCGGAGTGCCGTTGACAAAGCGGTCGTTACCTTCGCGCAGTGACTTCCACGCGGCGATCGGATTGGAATGCGGCATGACGCCATTCTGCCTACGCCCCACAGAATCGCCACAAAACGGACATGTGGGCATACTCACGAAGCGTTTTCGCGGCGCCGCGTCGCACACCGCGACTCAGGCGCTCAGCGGCGCCGCGGTCACCTCGTAGCCGAGATTGGTCAGCACCTCGGTGGTCGCCTTGGCGAAATTCAGGGTGATGAAATGCAGGCACGGGGCGCCCTCGGCGATGAGC
>NZ_JBSHMS010000021.1:0-129117 GCF_053645575.1 Nocardia sp. NPDC055321 | reverse complement strand
CGCGAGAGGTTCGCGGATGCGCGCGCGATCATACGGTATGTGGCTTCATTGCGGGCGGCGTTTGAATCATGAATAGTGAATCCTGAGGCTTTCATTTCGAGTCTTTCATTTTTCGAATCGACTTCCCATTTCCGTGCTCCGGGACTAATGTGCTCTCCGTCCATGTTGACGGCTCCGGTTTGTCGACAGAAGCTCCGATAAGGGTGGTCTGTGTCAAGGCATAGGAGAACGATTTGCCGGAAAGTGTCTGCGGTTTCTGATAACGCCGCCGATGGGAAGGTCGAGCATACGTGGAAAGGTCTGGGTAGCTATTTCTTGAGTGTATTATCCGGATCGATCGGTGCTTGTTCTGCGTGGCTGCGGTCGCTCTTCGAATACCGCAAAGTTTCAGGATTCGCTCTAATTTGGGGGCTACTATTTTGGTCGTCTCTTCATTCGGTCGGGATCGTCGATAACCCGCTCTGCTGCGACTGCGCCAGTGCAGTGTCGGCTGGTGTGTGTATCGCTGGCGCATTGGAATAATCGCCCAAGGAGAGGGAGTACGTCGCGCTTTCTCCTCGGATTCGGCAGAGAACCGCTTTCCATCCGAAGGTGAGACGTGTAGGAGTATCGGGCTCGTTCTCGGCATGCTTCATGTGCGCACTAATCCGGCGAAGTGCGGTTCGAGGGGGCACCAGTCTGTGGTGTGCCAGTCTTGTTCGCGGTTGCGTCCAGCAGAGTGGTGTAGCAGCTCCCAGCTCGGCCGATCAGGTCGATCCTCGGATATGAGGGTGGTCACCGCGTGATTCTTCAAGAGACCGACCAAAGTCACTGAAGGAGGAATGGACCACGCGATGACCGGATATTCAGCGTATAGACCCCGGCGCTGCGCTGTCCGAGCAACTGGCCGTTGCCAGCCCTGACCGGCTGCAGGAGCTGCTGTCCACCTTCATTCACACCCTGATGAGCGCCCCGAGGCCGACACCGTATGCGGTGCCGGCTACGGCGAACGCTTCACAGGACCGGACGAACCACTGGACTTCGACACCCGCGTCGGCACCATCGACGTCGCGATCCCCAAACTCCGACAAGGCAGTTACTTCCCCGACTGGCTCCTCAAGCGCCGCAAACGCGCCGAACGCGCCTCACCGGCGTGGTCGCGACCTGCTATCTTCTCGGCGTCTCGACCCGGCGCATGGAGAAACTCGTCGAATCCCTCAGTGCCACCAGTCTCTCGAAGTCTCAGGTGTCGATGATCGCCTGCGACCTCGACACCCAATTCCGCACCCGCCTGGTCGATCAAGACGCATTCGTCGCCGCCGACGCTCTCGTGTTGAGAGTCCGTGAGAACGGGCGCGTGGTCAACGTCCACCCTGATCGCCACCGGTGTCAACACCGACGGCTACCGCGAAATCCTCAGCCCTCAAGTCACGTCCGGCGAAGACGGCGCCGGACGGCTCGCGTTCACCGGCTTCCCGAAGCAGATCTGGCGTCAGATCTGGTCGAACAACCCCAGGAACGGTCGAACAAGGAGATCCGCCGACGCGCCGACGTGGTCGGGATTCTCCCCGACCGCGGCTCGATCATCCGCCTGATCGGGGCGGTGTTGGCCGAATAACACGACGATAGATCGGAGGGCGTCGCTACCGCGGACTCGATGTCCTGGCCCGCTCCCGCGGCCAGGCCCCCACCGACGAACAGGGGTCCCCGCACCTCGGATCACGCGGTGACCACCCCAGCTACACCACGTATTTGGACTTGACGGCTTCATCGCCACGACGTCCTTGCTGTCGGCACCGAAATCGCTTTCTTGTTCGGGGTCAGAGCACGCCGCGCCAGTCTGCCCGCGAAGACGTCCAGATCGTGCTGACCCGACCCCATGATTTCGGTCCGGGCCGAATCAAGGGGCCCCGTCAAGGCTCACAGCGCGTTGTCCTCGGTCATCCGACCGGACTGCGCCTCGAGCCGGTGCAGCGCGTTGGTGCAGTGGTGCACCAACGCGGCGAGAGCCGTTGGGTCGAGCGAGATTTCGAACTCGCGGGGCGGGCTGCCGAAGATCACGGTGGCGACCTCGTTCCCTTCGTCGACCGTCACGCGGATCGGGCAAGCCTTGGTGATTTGGACCCACGCGCCGATCTCCAAGTGGTTGAACATCGTCCGGCTCCTTCCGGTGGTGACTGATGTCGAAAGCACATCACCGCGTGTGGAAGTGGGTAGCCTGAACTGGGTATCCCAGTTCAACCGAACGAGAGGTGCAGGACGAGACTCGGTTCGGGCCATCGCGTCACCCAGTACGGGCGGCCGTCGATCTCAGGGGAGCAGCCATGGAGGACGTTGGATCGACCCTGCCGCGCCGGCAGTTGGGGCGCTATCTGAGGGAGGCGCGCTCCGCCCTCGCGTTGTCGCAGGAGAAGGTCGCGATGCTCGCCGACGTCAGTTCGTCGGTGCTGCAAAGACTGGAGCGTGGTGTCGCGACCCGATTGAAAGTGCGCGATCTACAAGCCATTTGCGACGCGCTTGAGATGCCGGAGGAAACGACGGCGGCCATGGTGATGCTGTTTCAGCAGTCGACCGAGAAGAGTTGGTGGTACGAGTACGGAAGCTTGATGCCAGGGGACTTCGATGTGTACGTCGGGTTGGAAGCCGCGGCTCGGACGGTGACCACCTATCAACCGGCTTTGGTTCCGGGCCTACTTCAGACCGCTGAATACGCTCGAACATTGATTCGTGCCGCGAAGCCCACGGAGACTTCTTCGGAGCATGGGCGTCGGGCGGAGTTGCGAAACAAGCGACAAGCGATCATCACCCGACGACACCACCCGTTGCAGTTGGAAGTTCTTCTGCACGAAGCTGTCCTGCGAAGTGCTGTAGGTGGGCGACAAGTGATGGCGGCGCAGCTGCGGCACCTGGCGGAGATCGGGAAGCTGTCGAACGTTCGTGTGCGGGTGCTGCCGTTCAGCGCCGGTGCGCCGGTGGGAGATCCGGTGGGGCAGTTCGCGATCCTGGAGTTCGATCACGATGTGCACGGCTTGCCGACGGGTCCTCCCGTGGTCTATCTGGAGTCCTTCACGGGGTGCATGTATCTGGAGAGCGACGCAGATGTGCAGCGCTACTATCAGGTTCTCGATGCACTCCGGCGCGAGTCTCTGGACGAGTCCGCGAGCCGGATTCTGCTGCGGCAGGCGATGAAGGAGTTCGCGACGTGATCGCTGATCTATCCGGGGCTCGATGGTTCAAGAGCAGCTACTCCGGGGACAAAGCCGATTGTGTCGAAGTGGCGTTCGTCGGGAACATTGTCGCCGTCAGGGATTCCAAAGCCCCATGTCAGCCTGGGTTGGCGTTTCCGGTTGACGTGTGGGAAGACTTTATCCGCGGAGTGGCAGGGCGGGAGTTTCAGTCATAGCCATCAGCTGCCCTTGGCCGGACACAGGCCTTCGGGTGTGGCCTTCGGAAGTGTGCCTGGCCTGGGTGGGTCGAATTATCGTGCACTATCGGTGCAAGAAGGCTGTTAACCGCCTAACGGTGAGTCATTGTGCACGAAAATTCGGCTACCGGCGGGCCCGCCTTCGCCGGCGAACTACCGCCGCTGCTTGATCTGCGCACTCATCCAGAGCCGTGAACACGTCAACCGCGGCATAGCGCAACACCATCCACCCTTCCAGCACTAACCAGTTCTGGCGGCGGCGATCCTGGCGGAACACCGGCGGCGCGCTGTGGAACTCGCGGCCGTCTATCTCGATGATCGTGCGGGAGCGTTCGTCTACGAAGTCGCAGATGTACGGGCCCACTGGGTGATTCGCCAGGAGGCGGAGGCCTCTGGCCTTCAGGGACCGGGCGAAGAGGCGTTCCGGTTCCGACGCGTGGTGGATCGCCGCGTCGCGGAGCTGTTTCCGGAGCGCCCTTGTGCCGGTCAAAGTTGATCGGCTGAGGGCAAGGGCATCGGCGGGGGAGACCGTGCGGCCCAACTCGGTGTCTACCAAGGCGGCGGCCTCGTGGGGTGGGAGGGTTGCCGCGCAGTCGAGGAGGGTGAGGGCGGGGGACGTCGTGGGGAGATCGAACGTCGTCGACACCTGGTCGATGGGGATATCGCGGCGGTGGAGGCGCAGCCAGGGTGGGGGCTTTCGGTAGACCGACTTCGGGACTGTTGCTTCGAGATATGGGGGCTCGGGGAGCATTCCTCGGAGCCAGGCGGCGGTGCGGTGGCTGAGGACGGCGGGTGGAAGCCACGCGGATACCGCGCGGCAGCGGTCCAGGGGAGTGGCGGGGCCGCGGCGGTAGACGCCCGGGAGCAGGCGGGTGTACGTGCCGCGGCGGCAGCGGGTTGCTATCGCGTCGGCGGAAACGCCTTCGGCGCGGAGTTCGGCGCGAGTCGTGATCACGGAATTGACGGTGACAGATCGGCGGTGACATCGCGGCGGCGTGACCTTGGACAACGGGTCGGCTGTGGACAGGCCGCCGTTGTGCACACTCGGGTCGGAGGTCGCCTTCGCGAAGCACCGTGGCCGACCGTGGACACGGCCTTGTGCGCCGACCCGAAGCGCAAGCGACTGGGATATGACGCGGTCGCCGGCCCGCATGCCGTAGCCGCCCACTGATCAGAGGTACGGCTTTGACGCGGTGGCTAATTCGCGTGCCACTCCACCACGTCGGCCACATCAGCACGGGACGTGCGGAACCCGTTCGCCGGGTGGTCCGGATCGCCGTAACCGAACGAGACCCCGGCGACTATCTGCCGGTCCTCGGGGATCGCGAAGTACTCGTGGAGGAACGGGGAGTAGGTCGCCGGCGCCGCTTGGGGTGCTGTTGATACGCCCAGGCTTTGGGCTGCCAGGAGGAACGAGCTCAGGTAGAGGCCGCAGTCCAGGACGCCGTAGGAGCCTTGGGCCGCATCGGTCGTTATCAACGCCACGTGGGGTGCGTCGAAGAACTCGAAATTGCGGACCAACTGGCGCATCGTGCCCGCGTGGTCGCCGCGGGGGACGTCCACGGACTCGTAGAGGGCGGCGGCGCACTCGCGGCGGCGGTCGCGGTAGACGCCGTGATACGTCGGGAAGGGGATGTCGGTGGCCGGGGTCGCGCCGTTGATGTGGGCGAGCAGGGACTCGCGGAGGCGGGCTGTCGCGGGCGGCTCGGTCACGATCACCTGCCAGGGCTGGGCGTTGCAGCCGGAGGGGGACCGTTGGGCCGTGGTCAGGATCTGGGTGATCGTCTCGCGGGGCACCGGGTCGGGGCGGAAGGCCCGGCAGGTGTGGCGGTCGTCCAGCAGGGAGCGCAGAACCAGGTACGGATCCGACGGCTGCGCGCGGGCGCTCGTGCGGAGATTGTTCGTCGCCACGGCGGCGGAAACGGTCTCGGGGCGATCGGGTGCGGTGGGCGGAGTGCCGGGCAGCTGGGGCGCCGGTTCTTCGGCGAGCAGGTCGGCCTCGGCGGTGGCTGGGTGGTTGGGCATGCGTCCCCCTCCGGGTGTGGTCTCATTTCGAGACCGGTGAGATGTGGTCTCATATTAAGACCACTCGGCTAGGATTGGGAAGATGCGGTACGAGGAGCTGGCCGAGGAGCCCTGTTCGATCACCCGGGCGCTCGTGGTGTTCGGGGACCGGTGGACGCTGCTCATCCTCAAGGCGGCGTTCGCGGGGGTGCGGCGGTTCAACGGGTTCCAGGGGTACCTGGGGATCTCCAAGGGGCGGTTGCTGGACCGGCTGGACCGGCTGGTCGAGCACGGGATCCTGAGTAAGCAGCCGGCGGAAACCGGTGCGCACGAGGAGTATCGGCTCACGGCCAAGGGGTTCGACGTGTACCCGATCCTGTTGGCGTTCAAGGACTGGGGTGACGAGCACGCCGCGCCGGACGGGCCGCCGATGCTGTACGGGCACCGGGACTGTGAGGGGCAGGCGCACGTCCGGCTCGAATGCGACCACTGCCGAGCCGAACTCACCGCGCGGGACGTCGTGCCGGCTCCGGGGCCGGGGCTGCTCGCGTGAAGCGTGCTGCCAGTTCGGCAGCCGCGTGGGGTGATCGCCGCAGACGTCGGGGCTTACGACTCGTACTCGGTATCCGCACCGGGTCGGCGCCGCGACTCGTGCGTCCACTGAATGTGCCCGCGCCCGGGCCGGGGCTGCTCGGGCAGACCACGCTGCCTGTCTCGACGCCGTGTGATGCGGGACCGGTCGTCGCGGATGCCGCGGCGCGCGACACTCGATATCCGCAGACCGCCGTGTACCCGACCTCGATCGACCGCGCGCCTCGTGCGCCCGGCGTAAAACCCCGCGCGCCCGAATTCTCCCGAACCGTATAGTTCCCACCCGTGTCCAGCGTCATCGTTCGTCCGGCCCTGCCCGCCGACGAGAATCACCTGTGGTCCATGCTCTTCGAAGCGTCCTACTCGGCGGACCAGGGGCGAACGTCGCCGGACGAGCTGCGCGCCATCCCGGCGCTCGCGCACTACGTCGAGAACTGGGGTGTGCCGGGGGATCTCGGCGTCATCGCCGAGCGGGACGGGGAGCTGCTCGGCGCCGCGTGGCTGCGGCTGTTCACCGCTGACAACGCCGCCTACGGATACATCGACGACGACACACCGGAGCTGGCCATCGGAGTCGCGCCGGGGGCACGCGGCACCGGCGTGGGCACCCTGCTCATGGAACGGCTGCTGGCCGACGCGCGGGTCGCGTTCAAGCAGGTGAGTCTCAGTGTGCGGGAAGAGAATCCGGCCAAGCGACTCTACGAGCGGCTGGGCTTCGTCGAGCTGCCGGGGCTCACGCATCCGAATCCGGGCGGGAGCACCAGCGTCACCATGCTGCTCCGCTTCTGATTCGCGGACGCCCGCTCACTCCAGCGGGAACTCCAGCACGCCCGGTGCGAGATAGTCGTCCCGGTCGAGCAGCATGCGCGCCCGAGGCCGCACCGGCTTGGGTATCCGCGCCAACTCCGTCTCCAGCGGCCCCCGGAAAGCCTCCCCGCGCGCGGTGAACACCGGCAGCCAGTTGTCATGATGGTTGGGCACGAACACCTTCGGCCGCAGCGCCTCGATATAGCTCCGCGGATCTCGCAGCCCATTGGTGAACTGGTTGAACCCCTGGACCGCGCCGATGTGCACATCCGAGGCCGGCAGCGCGCGCAGCACGTCCAGGACCTCGGGGGCCTTGTCCAGCAGCGGGCCCGAGGAGTCGTGCCAGGTCAGGGTGAAGCGATCGGTCCGGAACTGGTAGAGCAGCACCCCGCCCTCGGGCGCGGCGATATTGCGCGCCAGATGGGCGGCATCGGCCAGGGCGGGCGGGTACTCGCGGATATCGCACGGACACGGCTTGGGGCGCACCGGATCCGAGGCCGCGGGGCTCTCGTCGCGGGCGGTGCGCGCTGAGTGCACGTGCCGGACCGCGGTCACCGCGATGCCCGGCACGAGCTCGAAGTCGTAGCGATCGCCGTACGAGGATTCGGCGGAACCCAGTTCCACACAGTCGAATCGGGGGTCGGCGACCTGCCCCCGCACGGTCGCGCAGTGTTCGGCGGTCCCGTGCACCACGGCCCCGCTCGCCCGCGCGATGGGCCCGGCGTCGGCGGCGTGGTCGAAATGCCCGTGGCCGATGAAGATAGCAGCCGGGCGCAGGGCCGCCACCTCGGCGACGGTCGTCGGCACGTAGCCCGAGGTCGCGCCGCGCGGCACCCAGGCGTCGAGCAGAAAGACCGTGCCGCCCAGCGAGATGGCGAAACTCGCGCAGCCGAACCAGGACACCAGCACCCGATCCGGGCTCACCGCACCGGTTTCCGGATCCACCGCCGCGTTCCCGAAGAACCGCCGCCGGGCCGCGATGGTCTCGGCCAGGGTTGGCGCGGCCGGTTCCGGGGTGGTCAGACGTTCGGACAATGCCGCCAGACTCCGCGAAATCGGATTCACCCGTACACCTCTCACCTCGACCGCCCGCGGCACCGTGCCGCGCCCCACGCATTCTTCCCGTCTCGGACAGTCCTGTCACCGGATCTCCCGAGGCGCGATGGACCGCCCGACACCCCGATCGCGACCGCACGGACGCCCTCGCTCCGCCCGATCCCGGTAGCCGAGATCTAGCCGTTGCCTCCGGCTACCCCGTGGTGAATCCGGAACCCGACCGTGACGAACCGGTACGCAACCGTTCAGCCTTTCGTTAATCGCGAAGCGTTGCATCGATACCAGGGGTAGCCGAACGAAGGCTGCCGTGAGGGCAATTGGGGGCCCACCATGTACAACGAGGTGCATGCGGCCGCGCTGGATCGCGAAGACCACCGGTACACCATGCGGATCAGCCGGCTGGCGATCGACAAACTCGGCATCCGGCTCTACGACCGGGTGTCGGCGGTGCTGGCCGAACTCATCGCCAACTCCTACGACGCCGACGCCACCGAGGTGGATGTCGCGCTGCCGTGGGGCGTCACGCTGGCGGGGACCATCCGCGCCGCGGACGAACCCGCGTACCGGATCGTGGTGTCGGACAACGGACACGGCATGACCGCGTCGGAGATCAACGCCCACTATCTGATGGTCGGCTCGGACCGGCGCAAGCGCACCGGCTCCGATCTCTCGCGCGAACAGCAGCGACCGGTCATGGGGCGCAAGGGAATCGGCAAGCTCGCCGCGTTCGGCATCTGCCGCACCATCGAGGTCATCAGCGCGGGGTCGACCCCGACCGACCGCACGCCGCAGGGCTGGCCGGTCGCGCACCTGATCCTGGATCTGGACGACATGCTGTCCGACACCGAACGCGACTACTACCCGAAGCCTGGCCCGCTGGACGGCACCTTCACCGGCGCCCGCGGCACCACCGTCATCCTGCGAAACTTCTTCCGCAAGCGGGTGAACAGCGGCACCGAGCTGAGCAGGCAGCTGGCCTCGCGCTTCGGCATCGAACGCTCGGACTGGCGCGTGCAGGTGCGCAACAGCGCGGGCACGGAGTCCTTCACCCTCAGCGATCTGCCCATCGACGTCATGGAGGACACCCGCGTCGACGTCGGCCGGGTGCCGGTGCGCTTCGGGCACAAGTTCCTGCCGGTCTCGGGCTGGATCGCCTACTCCAAACAGCCCTACCGCGACGAGGCGATGGCGGGCGTGCGGATCTACGCGCGCGGCAAGATCGTCGCGCAGACCCGGGATTTCGGCATTCCCGCCGGCTTCACCGGCGAGTTCAAACTCCGCTCCTACCTGGTCGGAGCCGTCCACGTGGACTGGCTCGACGACGAGGAGGACCTGGTCCGCTCCGACCGCCAGGACATCATGTGGAACTCCCCGCGCGGGGAGGCGCTGGCGCAGTGGGGACAGGCGCTCATCAAGGAAATCGGCAGGCTCGGTGAGAAATCCATTCGCCGCCGGGTCTGGGAGGAGTTCGCCGAACGCTCCCGGATCCGCGAGATGCTGGACGGGATCGCCCCGGGCGACCGCGTGTTCCGCGACTCGGTGCTGGAGGCGGCGCGAATCCTGGTGGCGCACAAGGACCGCGCCTCGCTCGACGATCCCGCGCACATCGAGAACATGGTGCGCCTGGCGCTCTCGCTCGGCCCGCAGCGCAGCCTGCTCGAAACCCTCAAGGAGATCGCCGAGGACGCCGAGCCCGAACTCGACGTGGTGGTGGCGCTTTTCGAGCGCGCCCGGGTTGCCGAGATCTACTCTCTCGGCCAGATCGCCAGTGAGCGGGTCGCGGTGGTGGACCGGCTGCGCGCGCTCATCGACGATCGCCGCTCGCTCGAACGCCCCTTCCAGGAGCTCATCGAGACCGCGCCGTGGCTGCTCGCCCCGGAATGGACGCCGCTGGGGATGAACGAGTCGCTGCAGCGGGTGCGCGCGAGCTTCGAACGCTGGTACGCACAGAAATTCGGCGCCTCGCTGCAGACCAGCGCGGTCGGCAGCCCCAAGCGCGAACCGGATTTCGTGCTGCTGCACGACTCCGGTGAGCTCTGGATCGTGGAGATCAAGCGGATGGATTACCACCTCACCGACACCGAGTACAACCGCGCGGTCAACTACCTCTACGAACTCGATCGCTTCCTGGAGGAGAATCCGCGCATCGGAGCCCAATTCCCGCGCCGCCGTTTGACGTTCATCGTCGATCACATCGATCGGCTGGGGCCGGCCTCGCTGTCCTCGCTCTGCAGCGACCATCGCGTGGATCGGCGGACGTGGCGGGAGCTGCTGGATTCCACGTTGCGCGCGCACCGCGACTTCCTGGACCGGGTCTACGCCATGCGCGGATCGGAGGACGAGCCGGGGGCGGCCCGGGCGGGTTGAGGCGAATTCCGGGACAACACCGGCCCGTGACACCATGGGGTCGAGGCGCGCGTGGGGACGTGGCCGATTCCACGGTTTTTCCAGGGCATTCGAAGAGGTATGGGGTAATGGTGCACGGCACTGTGAAGTGGTTCGACAGTGAGAAGGGCTTCGGCTTCCTCACCTCCGACGAGGGTGGACCCGACGTGTTCGTCGAGTACACCGCCGTCGAGGGCCGGGGCTTCCGGTCGCTGGCCGAGGGACAGCGGGTGGAGTTCGAGGTGCGCGCCACCAAGCCCGGCCCCGAGGCCGTGGTCGTCCGGGTCATCGGCCGAGGCGGCGCCTGAAGAACTCGGTGGCCAGCGCCCGCGCCCGTTCCCGGTGTGCGGGTTCGTTGCCGGTGAATTCCGCCTCCGCCCGGTCGAATTCCCGGGTGATGAAATCCGCGATGGGCACGGGCACCTCACCCGCACCCATCTCGCGGGTCCGGGACTTCAACTCCGTGAGCGTCTCGATCGAATCGACCAGATCGGCGGGCAGTTCGCACTGGGCGAGCAGCGTCGGCAGATGCATCGGCGCGACGGTCCGGTCCGGGTGTTCGTGCAACCAGCGCAATGCCATGGCCGGGCGCAGCGAATAGAACACCTTCTTCAGCGAGCGGTTGGTGTCGAACAGCCGCCATTGCCGGGCGCCCAGGTGCAGATAGTGCCGGGCCACCTGATCGCGGTCGGCCACCGCGTCGGCCAGTTCGCGCAATTCGTCGCGGAACGCGATGTCGGCCGAATACACGATCGGCGACATCAGCCATTCGATCAGTACGGCGTTGCCGCGGACGAGCAGTTGCAGCGCCTTGACCAGATCCCAGCCGTTCACATCGAGCAGGCCGACCAGCGGCGTCTCGATGACATCGCGTCCCGGCCACGGGGTGAGGTAGTCCGCGAGCGGGCGGACGTAGACGAAGCGGCAGTCGTAGTCGGAGTCCGGGGAGGGGAAACCCCAGGCCCGGCTGCCGCTCTCGATGGCGAGCAGCACGTCGACCCGGTGTTCGCGCGCGATCCGGGCCAGTTCGGCGTCGATCGTCGCGACCACCGCCGGGTCCATGGAGTCGGGGATGTTGCGCAGGGTCATGGTCGGTGAGGCTAGTTGCCGGCGCTCGCCGCGGTCCATTCGATTTCGCTGCTCGAGCAGGGGTTATCTGCCCGTGATGTGCGCGTAATTCGCTGCCGGCGAATCGTGTACATGACCCGGCGCACGCCGTCGAATATCTGGGACGGATGTCACACTCCGTTAATGCCCCGTAACGGATGCGAATCCGGCGTCGATAGGCTGGGCGTCGGAAGTTCAATTGTTTTTCCATTCGAGAGGCTTTACTAAATGATCCCCGTTATCATCGAGACCGGTTCCGCTGCTCTGAACGGCCTGCTCAGCACCGGCTCCGCCGCGCTGCACGGCATTCTGAACACCCTGTGGACCGGCTCCTTCGGCGGGTAATAGCCGACCTGAGCAGAAAAGGCCGACCTCGGGTTTCGCAGCTCTGAGGTCGGCCTTTCTCTTTCTTTGGCGGAATTTGCGCCGATGGTGCGAAATTCCGCCTCAACTGTGGCCTTCGTCGCATATCCGTGATTTGCGAATGATTTGCCAAAATTCTCGCTTCGACAGCTCCAATCCCATGCCTTAGGTTGTCTGCAAATCGGACGGTCGTCCAGGCGAAAGGGAGTGTGTTGTCGAACGAGGATTCGCGCCGCGGATGAACACCGATGCCCTGCAGGCGAGTTGGCGGTACGTCGAACGTGCCGGCGACGAGGCCACCCAGTACTTCTACGCACACCTGTTCCTCGCGCACCCCGAAGTCCGGGAGATGTTCCCCACCCGGATGACCGCGCAGCGCGCCAAGTTCTTCGCGGCGCTGGGCCGCATCGTCAGCAACGTCGAAACCCTCGCCGCCGATTCGGAATTCGTCGCCCAGCTGGGCCGCGACCATCGCCGCTTCGGCGCGGTCGCCGCGCACTACCCGGCGGCGGGCGCCTCGCTGCTGGCGACCCTCGCGCACTTCCTGGGCCCGCGCTGGACCGCCGAACTGGCCCAGACCTGGACCGAGGCCTATCAGGCCGTCGCGGGGATCATGGTCGATGCCGCCGAGCGCGCCGCGGGGACGCCCGCGTGGTGGGACGCGGAGATCGTGGCCACCGAACGCCGCAGCATCGACGTCACCGTCATCACGGTGCGGCCGCTGCACGAGTATCCCTACGAGGCGGGTCAGTCACTGGCGGTGGAGATTCCGCAGCGGCCGCGGTTGTGGCGGTACTTCACCCCCGCCAACGCCCCACGCGCGGACGGCACCTTCGACCTGCATGTCCAGGTCGTCGACGGCGGTGAGGTCAGCGCGACCTTCGCCCGCACGATCCGGCCGGGGGATCAGGTGCGGCTCGGCGCACCGGTCGGCACCGCCTTCGTGTTCCCGCCGCAGGCGGTGGACAACCTGCTGCTGATCGCCGGCGGCTCGGGGCTCGCGCCGATGCGCGCCATCATCGAGCGCATCGACCAGGAATCCGAGCACACCGGATACACCCCGCGCGTGCACCTGTTCCACGGCGTGCGCACCACCTGGGACCTGTACGACCACGAGGCGCTGACCGCGCTCACCGAGCACCCCTGGTTCACCTACACCCCGGTGGTGTCGGAGGACCCCGGATTCCACGGTGTGCAGGGGATGGTCGGCGCGGTGGCCGCGCGCGGCCGCGATCTGACCGGGTGTACCGCGCTGGTGTGCGGCTCGCCGGCCATGGTGGCCGCGACCGTCGCGGCGCTGTCCGCCGCCGGAATGCCCAGGCACGCCATCAGATACGAGACATTCGGCCAGGCGCCGGCGGCAGGCACCGCCGCCCCGGCCGCCGAGCGCAGCTTCGACAAGGTTGATCAATGGATGTGACACCCGACGAGATTCGATCCGCCACGTTCAAGGGCGCGCGACTGGGACGGCGCGGCTACGACGCCGAGGAGGTCGATCGCTTCCTCGAGCGCGTGCACATCGCGGTGGCCCGGGTCGCCCGGGAGAACCGCCAGCTCACCCTCACCAGCAATTCCCCGGAACTGGCTCGGCTGCAACGGGAGAACATGCAGCTGGCGGGCAAGAGCGAGGCGATGCAGCTGCAGATGCAGACCATGGCCTCCGCCGGTGAGGTGGCCGAGCTGCAGCGGCAGCTGGCGAACGCGAACTGGGAGATCGCGCGGCTGCAGGAGGAGACGGCCAAGGATGCCCTGGGCATCAGCAATCAGGCCGTCGAAACCCTCAAGCGCGCACAGGCTTCCGCGGATTCGATCGTCGCGCAGGCCGAGGAGCACGCGCGCGAGCTGATGCGCGTCACCCGCGCGCAGCAGCGCGAGATGCTCCAGCAGGTGATGCAGGCCGGACCGCAGCGCGGCGCGTACACCGATCCCGAGCAGGAGGATCAGCGCCTCGCGCAGCTGCAGTCCTATTCCGGGCTGCTGCGAAATCAGTTGCAGGCCATGATCATGACGTTGTCGGTCGAGGTCGACAAGCTGGCGCTGCTGCCGCTGTCGGGCACGTCCGAAGCCCTGCCGGACATCGTTCCGGCGTCCGCGTATCCGCGCGACCTGCCGATCGGCGGAACCGGGCACCCTCCGCGCGAGTGATCGGGGCGTTCCCGCCCCGGCATCGCGTGCGGACACAGAGGTCCCGAATTCGGTAGCAGCCCTGCCGAGTTCGTGGCGTGTAAGGAATCAGACACGCAGGAAAGGGAAGTGGGGGAAATCCACATGAATATCGAAGCATTGCAGTCGAGTTGGCAGCAGGTCGGCGCGGTCGGCCCCGAAGCCGTGGAGTACTTCTACGATCATCTGTTCGCGGCGCACCCCGAGGTGCGCGGCATGTTCGCGGACGACATGACGGTGCAGCGCGAGCGCTTCCTGTCCGGCCTCGGCCGGATCGTCACCAATGTCCAAATACTGGCGGAGGACCCGTCTTTCGTGCAGCAGCTGGGCCGCCACCACGCCTCGCTCGGCGTGGTGGCCGCGCACTACCCGGTGGCCGGCGCGTCCCTGCTGGCGACCCTCGAACACTTCCTCGGTGAGCAGTGGACCGAGGAGCTCGCCGGGACGTGGGCCGCCGCCTACGGCGCGGTGGTGGAGATCATGCTCTCCGCCGACGAGGTCACCGTCTGATCCGACGGCCGATGTGCACCGGTTCCGGCCCTGCCCGGAACCGGTGCACCCGTCATAGCGCACGACAACGCCGCCGGGCTGTTCGTCCGGCGGCGCGAGTCGAAAACGGTTGTGTGGCTGTTTACTTGTGCCCGCTGCCGGAGGACCCGCCGGCCGAGCCGCTGCCCAGGACACAGAGCGGGTTGTTGACCATCGCGGCCTGGGCGGAGCCGGAGGAGGAGCCGGTCACGCCGGAATCGACGGGCGGGGTGTTGGGGGCGGGGGCCGCGGGGTCACCGGAGCCGCCCGCGAGCATCGAGACGCCGTCGAGGCCGGCGGGCTCCGGGACACCGAGCAGGTCCAGGACGGTGGGGGTGACATCGGCCAGGGTGAAGCCGTTGTTCTCGGCGCCGGGGGCGAAGCCGGGGCCGCGGGCGATCACGAAACTCGCTGTCTCGTAGGCGCTCTGACCGCCGTGTCCGCCTTCGGGCTTGTGGCCGTGGTCGGTGGTGACCAGGATGGTCCAGCGCTCGTTCGAGTGCGCGGCCATGCGGGCGTCGACGGCCTGGGTGATCTTGCCGACCAGGGCGTCCGCGCGGGCGATGGCGTCGCGGTAGGACTGCGGCCAGATCCCGCGCAGGGTGTGCCCGACGATGTCGACCTGGTCCAGGTGCGTGAAGGTCAGGTCCGGGCCGTCCGCGGTGATCGCGGCCGCGACCTGGGTGGCGGCATTGGAATCGGCGATCGTCTCGCAGATGCCCGCGCCGGTCGGGTCGATCTGGGTCACGCCGACCTTGTCCGCCTTGGGATTTCCGGTGCGGGCGATCATGCCGATCTTGTCCCAGGTGCCGAGCGAGACGGTCGACAGGCTCGGCTGCGCGGCCTCGACCCGGGTGAAGACGGTCGGATACGGCGCGAAAGCCGCCGCGTTGCAGGAGGCGTCGTTGTCCACGATGCCGTGCTTGGTGTCCCAGACCCCGGTCAGCGCCGTCGCCCACGAGACGCACGACATGGTGGTGTGGCCGGCGATCGAGGTGCGCGCCAGCGTGCCCTCGGCGACCAGCCGGTCCAGGTTCGGGGCGTTGGCGGCGGCGATCTCGCTGTACAGCGTGCCGTCCAGGCCGATCACCACGACCTTGTTCACCACGGGCGCGGCGGGCGCGGGAGCCGCGGCGGCGAGGGGGACGGCGCACAGGGCGGCGGCCGCGAGAATCCGAGAAGTCCGAGACATGCCGGGCAACCTAGCGGGGCGCGAGCGAGTTCGCAGCGTATTTGGACAATTGACCACAATAGTTTCGGTGAGCGGGAAAACCGGCATGTCACCGGTCTGACGGCACCCGCCTACCGGGCGGTAAGGCAAGCCAAATCTTCGACCATTAAGATTGCGCCCGTAAATCCCGGACCCCTTTCCCGCAGGAGTACCCCACAGTGAGCCAAGCAGGCCGCCCCGTAGTTCTGATCGCCGACAAGCTCGCCCAGTCGACCGTCGACGCACTCGGTGACGGTGTCGAGGTTCGCTGGGTCGACGGCCCGAACCGCCCCGCACTACTCGAGGCCGTCGTCGATGCCGACGCGCTGCTCGTGCGCTCGGCCACCACCGTCGACGCCGAGGTCCTCGAGGCCGGTAAGAACCTGAAGATCGTCGCCCGCGCCGGCGTCGGCCTCGACAACGTCGACGTGCCCGCCGCGACCGAGCGTGGCGTCATGGTCGTCAACGCGCCCACCTCGAACATCCACACCGCCGCCGAGCACGCCGTCACGCTGCTGCTCTCGGCCGCGCGCCAGATCCCGGCCGCCGACGCCACCCTGCGCGAGCACACCTGGCAGCGCAGCAAGTTCAACGGTGTCGAGATCCTCGGCAAGACCGTCGGCGTCATCGGCCTCGGCCGCATCGGCCAGCTGTTCGCGCAGCGCCTCGCCGCCTTCGAGACCAAGATCGTTGCGTACGACCCCTACACCTCCCCGGCGCGCGCCGCCCAGCTCGGCATCGAACTGCTGACCCTGGACGAGGTGCTCGAGCGCGCCGACTTCATCTCGGTGCACCTGCCCAAGACCCCGGAGACCAAGGGCATTCTCAACGCCGCCTCCATCGCCAAGACCAAGCCGGGCGTGATCATCGTCAACGCCGCCCGCGGTGGCCTGATCGACGAGCAGGCCCTGGCCGACGCCATCAAGTCCGGCCACGTGCGCGCCGCCGGCCTCGACGTGTTCGAGACCGAACCCTGCACCGACAGCCCGCTTTTCGAGCTGCCGCAGGTCGTGGTGACCCCGCACCTGGGCGCCTCCACCTCCGAGGCCCAGGACCGCGCCGGCACCGATGTCGCCAAGTCCGTCAAGCTCGCCCTCGCCGGTGAGTTCGTGCCCGGTGCGGTCAACG
Source organism: Nocardia sp. NPDC055321 (assembly GCF_053645575.1). Classification (NCBI taxonomy): domain Bacteria; kingdom Bacillati; phylum Actinomycetota; class Actinomycetes; order Mycobacteriales; family Nocardiaceae; genus Nocardia; species Nocardia sp. NPDC055321. The sequence goes on along the minus strand of NZ_JBSHMS010000021.1, from coordinate 112,372 downwards.
TCACCGGCGGCACCGTCTCTGAGGACGTCGCCCCGTGGCTGGACATCGTCCGCAAGCAGGGCGCGCTGCTCGGCGCCCTCGCCTCCGAGCTGCCGGTCAGCCTCGAGGTGCAGGTCCGCGGCGAGCTCGCCGCCAGTGATGTTGCGGTGCTGGAGCTTTCGGCCCTGCGCGGCGTGTTCTCCGCCCTGATCGAGGATTCGGTCACCTTCGTCAACGCCCCGTCGCTGGCCAAGGATCGCGGCATCGAGGCCACCGTCACCACCGTGACCGAGAGCCCCTCGCACCGCAGCCTGGTCGACCTGCGCGCGGTGTTCGGCGACGGCCGCACCCTGAACGTGGCCGGCACCCTGACCGAGCCCGCCCAGGTGCAGAAGATCGTCAACATCAACGGCCGCAACTACGACATGCGCGCCGAGGGCCTGAACCTGGCCGTCATCGCCTACGAGGACAAGCCGGGCCAGCTCGGCCGCCTGGCCACCAAGCTCGGCGACGCGGGCATCGACATCCTCGCCGCCCAGCTGACCCAGGACCTGGACCAGGACGGCGCCACCGTCGTCCTGCGCGTCAACGCCGATGTCCCGGCCGACGTGCAGTCCGCCATCGCCGAGGCCGTCGGCGCGGCCAAGGTCGCCCAGGTCAACCTGGACTAGGCCGTTCCGGCCTCGGCCGGAACACCAACTCCGACACCGCGCCCCTCGCGTCACTTGACGCGAGGGGCGCGGTGCGTCGGGCCGCTAGTAGGCCCCGGAATTGTGGAAGCTGATGCCCAGCGCACGCAGCAGCAAGCCGATGAGGTGCAGGTTGCTGTCGCCGCTGCCCGTCGAGTTCTCCAGTGATCCCATGTGTGCCCGTCTTCCCTCGCGCTACCGGTCGAGCGGACCGTACCGCGCGGTGAGCGGATCGGCCGCACGCCGATTCCCGGGGCTTGCACGGGCGCCGTCCCAGTGGTTGGGAGCGGTTCGCCCTGGTGACAGGGGTGCTCGGGGCACCCGCTATCGTGGCGGGCGGACTCTCCGCCGACGCCTCGCGTGAGCGCCGAGAGTGTTCAGGGCCTCTTATCCGAACGGAGCATTGTTCATGAAACTCGCTGTCATCCCGGGCGACGGAATCGGTCCCGAGGTCATCGCCGAGGCGCTCAAAGTCCTCGACGTCGTGGTCCCCGGTGTGGAGAAGACCGAATACGACCTGGGGGCCAAGCGGTTCCATGCCACCGGTGAGATCCTGCCGGACAACGTCATTCCCGAGCTCAAGCAGCACGACGCCATCCTGCTCGGCGCCATCGGCGACCCGTCCGTGCAGAGCGGCGTGCTCGAGCGCGGCCTGCTGCTGCGCACCCGCTTCGAGCTCGACCACCACGTGAACCTGCGCCCGTCGCGGCTGTACTCCGGCGTCACCAGCCCGCTCGCGGGCAACCCGGACATCGACTTCGTCGTGGTGCGCGAGGGCACCGAGGGCCCGTACACCGGCACCGGCGGCGCGATCCGCGTGAACACCCCGCACGAGGTGGCCACCGAGGTCTCCACCAACACCCGCTTCGGCGTCGAGCGCGTGGTGCGCTACGCCTTCGAGAAGGCGCGTCAGCGGCGCAAGCACCTGACCCTGGTGCACAAGAACAACGTGCTCGCCTTCGCCGGTTCGCTGTGGACCCGCACCGTGGCCGAGGTCGCGACCGAGTACCCCGACATCGAAACCGCCTACCAGCACATCGATGCCGCGACCATCCACATGGTCACCGACCCGGGTCGCTTCGACGTGATCGTCACCGACAACCTGTTCGGCGACATCATCACCGACCTGGCCGCCGCGGTCTCCGGCGGCATCGGCCTGGCCGCCTCGGGCAACATCGACGCCTCGGGCACCAACCCGTCCATGTTCGAGCCCGTGCACGGCAGCGCCCCCGATATCGCGGGTCAGTCCAAGGCCGACCCGACCGCCGCCATCCTGTCGGTGTCGCTGCTGCTGAACCACCTCGGCAACGCCGAGGCCGCCGCGCGCATCGAGACCGCGGTCGCCAAGGATCTGGCCTCGCGCACCGCGCCCGCCTCGACCGTCGCGGTCGGCGATCGCATCGCCGCCGCTCTCTGACACCGGTTTTCGCCGTTTCGGCCCCGTTCCCGCGCCGCGGGGGCGGGGCCGAAGTCTGCGCCGGAGGCATCCGGGGCGCATGATGGACGGGTGCGGGGCACGCCGAGATCGATTCGGACGCTCGGGAAGTGGCCGAATCGGCTGCCGCACAGCGTGACAAAGGCGGCAAAAGGCTCAGAATTTCCAAACCTTCTGCGCCAGTGAGCTATATCGCATTCATGCATTCGGATGCGAAAACGTAACGGGCGCAGACATTCCGGATTTGCGGGAAATCCGCGAACGGTACGAACCGCGCCGATCCGGCCCCGGCGACAACGGCTTCGGGCCGCCCCGCCGGGGAGCGGAGACGGCCCGAAAGCTGTCGTTCGGGGTCCGGAAACCCCTCGCTCAGCGCGCCACGCGCGGCACCAATGGGACTGCGGCCACGGCGATCACGGCCGTCAGCGCATAGGTGACGGGGAATCCGGCGACGGTGATCAGCGCGCCGAAGGCGGGCGCCAGCGCCGCCATGACCAGATTCTGCCCGGTGTTCTGGATGCCGAGCCCGCGACCCGACCAGTACGGGCCGGCGATCTCGGCCACCGCGGTGAAGGCCAGGCCGTTGTCGGTCACGGTGATGACCGAGGCCACGATCAGCACCGGAATCGCCAGCCACCACCAGTGCAGCGAGGCCGCGAAGGCCAAGGCGGCCATGGAGATTGCGGCCGCGACGGCGATGGTGCGCAGCGGCCCCAGCCGGCTGGCGACCCGGTCGGACCACATACCCGCGCCGATGCGCCCGCCCGCGCCCAGCACCTGGGTGACCGTCACCAGCACGCCCGCCGCCGCCAGCGACCAGCCCACGTCACGATGCAGCCACAACAGTGCGAAAGTCCACAGCGTGCCCTGCGGAATGGCCAGCAGGATCGAGACCAGATGGATGCGCCACAGCGTGGAGTCGCCTCGGTAGGGGTTGGCGGGACGGCCTGTCTCGCTGGTGGATTCGGGGCGCGGCGGGTCGATGATGCCGAACAGGCAGGCCACCGCCGCCAGCCCGGCCATGACCGCGGGCACCAGGATCGCGGTCGAGAACCCGTGCGCCGCAGCGACGGCGGGAATGCTCAGCGCGCCGATGCCCACGCCCAGGGGCTGGGCTGTCTGCCGGATACCCATGGCCAATCCACGTTTGTCGGGCGGGAACCAGCCCACGATGACCCGTCCGCTCGCGCCGTTCGTGCTGGCCGCGCCCATTCCGCCCAGGAACAGCAGAATGCCCAGTGCCACATAGTTGGTCACGGTCGCCGCGGCCACGCCCGCGACCAGCATCAGCGCGGGACCGGCGACCAGCACCTTGTGCTCGCCGATGCGGTCCACCACGTAGCCCCAGGCGATCAGCGTGCAGACCAGGCCCACGGTCGGCATGGACACCAGCAGGCCCGCGGTCGCCAGGGACATCCCGCGCCCGGTCAGCGCGGGCAGCAGGAACGGCGTGCCGTGTACGAACACCGCGCTGGAGCTCTGCGCGAAGACGCCGAGGGCCAGCATGCTCCACCGTTTGGCCGAACTCAGCTGTGTCACGGTGGCCATGGCCCTCACCTTCAATCTCACTATGTGGAACTGATATCTTATTCCTTGAACATTGTGCCTCACGGTACACCTGATGCACCCGAGTGCTTCCGGGGCACGCTGTCTGTTTGCTCACACCTTCGGGAGGCCCGATGCGGACCCGCTCCCGGGGGTGAGTTGTCTTGCGTGCAAGTCATTTCCACATTTCGGGCGACCCCGGCATCCGGTGGATGCCGCGCGCGTCACCGGCCGGTCCGGACCGCCCGCGCGCCGCGGCCGCCGGCCTCCGCCGCGCCCCGTGGTCGGGCGCGTTCGGGCAGGTGGCGACCGGTCGATAGGATGCGGTTCATGCGCCTAGGTCGAGTTGCCAGCCCAGATGGTGTCGCTTTCGTCAGCGTGGAAGGAGACGGCGGTGACGCCGTCGTCCGTGAGATCGCCGAACACCCGTTCGGCACGCCGACGTTCACCGGCCGCAGCTGGCCGCTGGCGGACGTGCGGCTGCTCGCGCCGATCCTCGCCAGCAAAGTGATCTGCATCGGTAAGAACTACGCCGCTCACGCTGCGGAAATGGGCGGCCCGGCCCCCGCCGAGCCGGTCATCTTCATGAAGCCCAACACCTCCATCATCGGCCCCAACGTGCCGATTGTGTTGCCGCCCAGCTCCTCTCAGGTGGACTACGAGGGCGAGCTCGCCATCGTCATCGGCCGGCCCTGCAAGGACGTGCCCGCCGCCCGGGCGCACGAGGTCATCCTGGGCTACACCGTCGCCAACGACGTCACCGCCCGGGACCAGCAGAAGATCGACGGCCAGTGGACCCGCGCCAAGGGGTACGACACGTTCTGCCCGCTCGGGCCGTGGATCGAGACCGCCCTGGACCCTTCGGATCTGGAGATCAGCACCGAGCTCGACGGCGAGGTCAAGCAGCGCAGTCGCACTTCACTTCTGCTGCACGATATTCCGAAACTGATCGAATGGGTCACCACCGTGATGACGCTGCTGCCCGGCGACGTCATCCTCACCGGCACCCCCGAGGGCGTCGGCCCGGTCCGGGCCGGTCAGAACGTATCGGTGACCGTCCAGGGCATCGGCACCCTCACCAATCCCGTTGCCGCCAAGCGCTGATCGAGAGAGAGACATGACAGACGTCCGGGTCCGATTCTGCCCCTCACCCACCGGCACACCGCATGTCGGGCTGGTGCGGACCGCCCTGTTCAACTGGGCCTACGCGCGCCACCACGGCGGGAAATTCGTCTTCCGCATCGAAGACACCGACGCCGCACGCGATTCCGAGGAGTCGTACCGGGCGATTCTGGACGCGCTGCGCTGGCTCGGGCTGACCTGGGACGAGGGCCCGGAGGTCGGCGGCCCCTACGGCCCCTACCGGCAGTCCCAGCGCCGTGACCTTCATCTCGACGTGGTGGCCAAGCTATTGGCGGCGGGGGAGGCCTATGAATCCTTCTCCACCCCTGAGGAAGTCGAAGCCAGGCACAAGGCCGCCGGCCGCGACCCCAAACTGGGCTACGACAACTTCGATCGCGATCTGACGCCCGAGCAGATCGCCGCCTACAAGGCCGAGGGGCGCCCGGCGGTCATCCGCCTCCGGATGCCCGACGAGGATCTGTCCTGGGTCGATCTGGTGCGCGGGGAGACCACCTTCCGCGCGGGCGTCGTACCGGACTTCGCGCTCACCCGCGGTAATGGCGATCCGCTCTATACGCTGGTCAATCCCGTCGACGACGCGCTGATGAAGATCACCCACGTATTGCGCGGCGAGGATCTGCTCTCCTCCACTCCGCGCCAGCTCGCCCTTTACGCGGCCATGCGCCGAATCGGCGTCGCCGAGCACACCCCGGAGTTCGGGCATCTGCCGTTCGTCATGGGCCAGGGCAACAAGAAGTTGTCCAAGCGGGATCCGGAGTCCAATCTCTTCCTGCATCGGGACCGGGGCTTCATTCCCGAGGGTTTGCTGAATTATCTGGCGCTGCTCGGCTGGAGCATCGCCGATGATCATGACCTGTTCTCCATGGCGGAGATGGTCGCGGCGTTCGATATTTCGTCCGTGAATTCGAATCCGGCGCGTTTCGACCAGAAGAAGGCCGACGCCCTGAACGCCGCACATATTCGGTTGCTGGAGTCCGGTGATTTCGCTCACCGGCTGCGGGAGTACCTCACCCTGCACGGGCATATCGGCGCGGAGATCGACGAGAAGCTGTTCGCCGTCGCGGCCGATTTGGTGCAGACGCGCATCGCCGTTCTCGGTGATGCATGGGATCTATTGAAGTTCCTGTTCGTGCCCGCCGAGGAGTTCGCCGTGGACGAGGCGGCGGCGCAAAAGAATCTGGGTGCGGACGCGGTTCCGGTATTGGAGGCCACCATTACCGCGCTCGACGGAGTCGCGGCCTGGAGCGCGGCCGAGATCGAGGAGGCGCTCAAAGTCGCGCTCATCGACGAGCTGGGTCTCAAGCCGCGCAAGGCGTTCGGTCCGGTGCGCGTGGCCGTCACCGGTTCGCACATCAGCCCGCCGCTGTACGAGTCGCTCGAACTGCTCGCCCGCGATACCGCCATGGATCGCCTCCGGGCGGCCCTGACGGCGGCGTCCGCGCGCTGACGCCTCGTCCGAAAGCGTACAAAACCGGCCTCTGACCAGCCGATTTGTATAACACCGGCATCGGCCTGCTAATCTCTTCTCGGCTCGGAAAGCGGCTGGGAAGTCCCCACAAGGGACAGGCCGAATGCCCAGGTCAATGGGGTATGGTGTAATTGGCAACACAGCTGATTCTGGTTCAGCCATTCTAGGTTCGAGTCCTGGTACCCCAGCTGAGAGAGCCCTCGGGCTCTCGAAACAGTTGGAGATTCGGTGGTTCAGCCACCAGGGAAATCGCCAACAATCCTGGTCCCGTCGTCTAGCGGCCTAGGACGCCGCCCTCTCAAGGCGGTAGCGCGGGTTCAAATCCCGTCGGGACTACCACGCGAAGGCCCCCGGTCGATACGACCGGGGGCCTTCGCTTTTCCGGTTTACCAGCGCGCCGGGGTTATGGCCCCGGCGCGGATTCTCAGGCCGGTGTGCCGGCGGTGCTGCCGCCGAACGGCATCGCGGGCATACCGAGTTTGCGGTGGTCCCAGCTGCGCACGCGTCCGGGGACGATGCGAATCGCGATGCGCTTGTTCAGCATCTGCTCGACGAACGGCTTCATCTCCTCGCTGTAGGGGCCGGTGTACCGCTCCCACACGCTGATACCGACCTGGAACAGGGCATCGGCATCGTCGATGATCTCCGCGCGTCCCTCGATGGAGACCCCGCGCAACTGGTCGTAGGTATCGCCGGCCTCCACCAGGATCGTCACCCGCGGATCGCGGCGCAGATTCACCGCCTTCTGCGATTTGGCCTTGGTCTCGAACCAGATCTCGCCGTTGATCAGCCCGTACCACATGGCAGTCAGATGCGGGGTGCCCGCGGGACCGAGGGTGGCGAGGTTGGCGATTCGGCTGCGCTGCAGGAATTCCGCGATCTCCAGGTCGGACATCGTGATCTGAGCGCGTTGATTAACTCCCATGGGCCGACTGTAATTTACGCCGTATGAGGCGGGTCACAGCGCCCGCCGGACGCCGCCCGTCGCGGTCCGCCGGCCGGCGCGGGCGCCCGGAATCCGCTCACCGCCGCTGTGCGCCCCGAAAACGCCGACGCCCCCACCGGATTCCCGGCGGGGGCGTCGAAATCGCTGTGCGGGCCCGTCAGAGGCGTTTGTGCAGTGCGTCGGCGGCGGCCACGAGATCGGCGGCCCAGCGGGCGCCGGGGCGGCGGCCCATGCGGTCGATCGGCCCGGAGACCGAGACGGCCGCGATGACCGCGCCGCCGGTGTCGCGCACCGGCGCCGAGACGCTGGCCACGCCCGCCGCGCGCTCGGCGGCGCTCTGCGCCCAGCCCCGGCGGCGCACCTCGGCCAGCGCGCGCTCGCCGAACACCGCCTCCGGCAGCACCGTCCGCTGGAGTTCGGGATCCGCCCAGGCCAGCAGCACCTTGGCGGCCGAGCCCGCGGTCATGGGCATGCGCGCGCCGACCGGTACGGTGTCGCGCAGTCCGGAGGCCGGTTCCATCGAGGCCACGCACACCCGGGCGTTGCCGTCGCGCCGATACAGCTGCACGCTCTCGCCGGTGATCTCGCGCAGGCGCGGCAGGATGCCCGCGGCGGCGTCGAGCAGCGGGTCGCTGGCGGTGGTAGCCAGCTCCGACAGCGCCGGGCCCGGACGCCACAGTCCCTGGCTGTCGCGGGCCAGCATGCGATGCGTCTCCAGGCCCACGGCCAGGCGATGCGCGGTGGCGCGGGGCAGGCCGGTGCGGGCGCAGAGCTCGTTGAGGCCGCAGGGTTGCTCGGCGACGGCGTGCAGGACCGCCATGGCTTTGTCCAGAACACCGATACCGCTATGCTGTCTCATAGAACGATATTAGCGTCTCGCATGTTGGGAATGCCAAATCGCGATCGCAGCGTGCGAACGCATATGGGCATCTCCGGCATCAGGGCTCACCGGCCCGCGCGGCGCGTTCCCCGCGTCACCAGCCCGGGCGTGGGTTATGTCCTATCGAGAGGTGATGCAGTTATGGCCGGTCGGCCACGCACTCTGGCGGAGAAGGTCTGGGACCAGCACGTCGTCGTGAAAGGCGAAGGTGAGGGCGCGAACCGCGAACCCGATCTCATCTACATCGATCTGCACCTCGTGCACGAGGTCACCAGCCCCCAGGCCTTCGACGGCCTGCGCGCGGCCGGGCGCCCGGTGCGCCGCCCCGATCTCACCATCGCGACCGAGGACCACAACGTCCCGACGATCGACATCGATCAGCCGATCGCCGATCCGGTCTCGCGCCTGCAGGTCGAGACCCTGCGCAAGAACTGCGCGGAATTCGGTATCCGCCTGCACCCCATGGGCGATCTGGACCAGGGCATCGTGCACGTCGTGGGCCCGCAGCTGGGTCTGACCCAGCCCGGCACCACGGTGGTGTGCGGCGACTCGCACACCTCCACCCACGGCGCATTCGGCGCCCTCGCAATGGGTATCGGCACCAGCGAGGTGGAACACGTGCTGGCGACGCAGACTTTGTCGCTGCGCCCGTTCAAGACCATGGCCATCAATATCGAGGGCGCGCTGCCCGAGGGCGTGACGTCGAAGGACGTGATCCTGGCCGTCATCGCCGAGATCGGCACCGGCGGCGGCCAGGGCTACGTGCTCGAGTACCGGGGCGAGGCCGTGCGGGCCATGTCCATGGAGGCCCGGATGACCATGTGCAACATGTCGATCGAGGCCGGGGCGCGCGCCGGAATGGTCGGCCCGGACGCCATCACCTACGAATTCCTGAAGGGCCGCCCGCACGCGCCCGAGGGCGCGGACTGGGATGCCGCCGTGGCGGCGTGGGACGAGCTCAACGGCGACCCGGACGCGGTCTTCGACGCCGAGGTGACCATCGACGCCACCGCGCTGACCCCCTTCGTCACCTGGGGCACCAACCCCGGACAGGGCCTGCCCCTGGGCGCTTCGATTCCGGATCCGGAGCAGATCCACGACGAGAACGAGCGCGCGGCCGCGGAGAAGGCGCTGCAGTACATGGGTCTCGAGCCGGGCACCCCGCTGCGAGATGTCACCGTCGACACCGTTTTCGTCGGTTCCTGCACCAACGGCCGGATCGAGGATCTGCGTGCGGTGGCAGGCGTTCTGGACGGCCGCAAGGTCGCAGACGGCGTGCGGATGCTGATCGTGCCGGGCTCGATGCGGGTCCGCCTGCAGGCGGAAAAGGAGGGTCTGGGCGAGATTTTCACCGCCGCGGGCGCCGAATGGCGCCAGGCGGGCTGCTCGATGTGCCTCGGCATGAATCCCGATCAGCTTTCGCCCGGTCAGCGTTGTGCCTCCACCTCGAACCGCAACTTCGAAGGGCGACAGGGCAAGGGCGGGCGCACCCACCTGGTCTCGCCGCTGGTCGCCGCGGCCACCGCGGTGCGCGGAACCCTGTCCTCACCTGCGGATCTCAACTGATTCCAGCTGATCGATCCCCTGCGGGCCCGACGGCCCGCCGGCGCCGGGCAACTCACACAGACTCAGGAGAACACGATGGAAGCCTTCAAGGTCCACAAGGGGATCGGCGTTCCGCTGCGCCGGTCCAACGTCGACACCGACCAGATCATCCCGGCTGTCTATCTGAAGCGCGTTACCCGAACGGGTTTCGAGGACGGCTTGTTCGCGGGCTGGCGCACGGATCCGAACTTCATTCTCAACACCGAGCCCTACAACCGCGCCACCGTGCTGGTGGCGGGTCCGGATTTCGGTACCGGTTCCTCACGCGAGCACGCCGTTTGGGCGCTCAAGGACTACGGCTTCCGGGTCGTGATCTCCTCGCGCTTCGCCGACATCTTCCGGGGCAACGCCGGTAAGGACGGTCTGCTGACCGCCCGGATGGCCCAGAGCGATGTGGAATTGCTCTGGAAACTCATCGAGGAACAGCCCGGTTTGGAATTGACGGTGGACCTCGAGACACGCACTGTCGCCGCCGGAACCGTTGTGTTGCCGTTCGATATTGACGACTACACCCGGTGGCGTCTGCTGGAAGGGCTGGACGACATCGGCCTCACACTGCGCCGGTGCGACGACATCGACGCCTTCGAAAACGCAAGGCCGAGTTGGAAACCCGCCACCATTCCGGCTCGTATTTCGCAGACGTAATCATTGGGGGGCGTTAGCTGAACGCCCCCTAACGCGGTTGCTGGGCGTGTGCGGTGTCTCATCAAAATGGGTGTGGCAGATAGACTCTTGCCCAAAGAAGGTTTACCGTGGTACCTAGTCGGTCCGACGACGGGCCATTAGTCTGCGGAGGATTCAATGAACAAGGCGGAACTGATCGATGTTCTGACCGAGAAGTTGGGTACTGACAGGCGCACGGCAACCGCTGCGGTTGAGCAGATGGTCGACACCATCGTGCGCGCTGTGAACAAAGGTCAGAGCGTCACCATCACCGGGTTCGGCGTCTTCGAACAGCGCAAGCGCGCCGCTCGTGTCGCCCGTAACCCGCGCACCGGCGAAACCGTCAAGGTGAAGCCGACTTCGGTGCCCGCTTTCCGTCCCGGCGCTCAGTTCAAGGCGATCATTGCGGGTAAGCAGAAGATCGCCTCGAGCGGCCCGGCCGTGAAACGCGGTGTGGCTGCTCCGGTGTCGGGCAAGCCGGGTGCGAAGAAGACCACGGCCAAGAAGACGGCCAAGAAGGCCGCCACCAAGGCGCCGGCCAAGACCACGGCGAAGAAGGCCGCCACCAAGGCCCCCGCCAAGAAGGCCGCCGTCAAGAAGGCAGTCGCGAAGAAGACGGTCGCCGCCAAGAAGGCGCCGGCCAAGACCACCGCCAAGAAGACCGCGGCCAAGAAGACCGTCGTCAAGGCCACCGCGGCGAAGAAGACCACGGCTGCCAAGAAGACGACCGCCGCAAAGAAGGCGCCGGCCAAGAAGACCGCCGCCAAGCGCACCGCCCGTCGCTGACGGGTCGAACCGCCCGTCACTGACGGGTTTTCGGCGCCAGAACACCCTGTGAGACGGCCCGGCTCCGCCGGGCCGTTTCGCATGGGGAGGTCAACAAATGCAGTCGCGCCCCGGCCGATCCGGCCGGGGCGCGATTTGCTGTCCGGAAGTTCCCGCGCCCCTTACCAACCCGGCCAATCCCGCCGCGGGGGCGCCCTCCGCCCGTGTGGAGGGCGCCGCGTTTCGGTTCGGAAAAGGGTTGCGGCGCCAGCAAAATGCGGCTCTGACCGGCCGAACGTGAATTACAGCAATGGTTTGATGCTAATTCGGCGGGCCGCGAAATGTCCTACTGCTGAATGTCGGCCGGTGTCAGCGCCCGGTCGAGGTGGTCGGCGGCCACGAGTCGATCTTTGTGCACCGACAGCACCCAAACGCTGCCCTTGCGATTACGGGCCGCGGGCAGGGTGATCCCGTCCCGGTCGGCCCACCACCCGAGCAGATCCGGAATCACCTTGCCCTGACTGCAGATCACCGGCACCGAATCGGCGCCGACGAGCTTGCGCGCGCGTTTACGGGCCGCCTCGATCGCCGTCACGTAGCCCGCGTCGCCGAACAAAGGCTCCAGTTCGATGTCCACACCGAGCTTTTCCGCCAGCGGGGTAACGGTTTGGACACAGCGCACCGGTGGGGCCGAGTAGATTTCGCCGGCGCCGAAGGCGAGCAGATTCGACGCCAGCGCCTGAGCCTGTGCGCGACCGGCCTTTTCGAGCGGGCGCTCGTCGTCGGGGCCGGTGTAGCGCTCGCGCCGGCCCGCCTTGGCGTGCCGGACCAGCAGCAGCGTCTGGGTATCGGCCGGTAGGCGCAGGAAATTGCGGATGATGTGGCGGTCCATGGGGTAGGACAGCGCGTCCATCAGGCCCTGGATCCGATGCCACACCAGCACATCGACTTCGGAGTTGGACTCGAACGCCCCGTCCACCGCCTGGGCCGCCCAGTAGTCCACCCGCTTGAGTTTGCGGTGCCCGGGGATCGGATAGGTCACGTGGCCCAGATAGCGCCCCAGGCGGCAATGTACGCCCGTTTCCTCGGTCACCTCGCGCACGGCCGTGATCACGGGCGTCTCACCGGGATCCAGCTTGCCCTTGGGCAGCGACCAGTCGTCGTACTTGGGCCGATGCACCATGGCGATCTCCAGGTCGCCGCCGGGGCCGTGCCGCCACAGCACGGCGCCGGCCGCCGGAATGTTCGGCTTGACGCGGGGATCGGTGAAGTCGGCAGGGTGCGCGGGTCTGCCCGCGCTCATCGGCGGTCCGGACGGCGCAGTCGCATGAGGTATTCCTGGTGATCGCGAATCTCTTCGCCGGGCACGTCGCCACCGGGCTGGGCGTCCCAGCTGCCGTCCGGGCGCAGCACCCAGCAGCGGGTGTTGGGGTAGAGGGCGGAATCGAACATCTGTCCCAATCGCTCGGACAGGCGCGGATCCTTCACCTGCGCCAGCACTTCCACGCGCCGGTCCAGGTTGCGATGCATCATGTCGGCGCTGCCGATCCAGTACTCGTTCTGCGCCTGGAAGTGCAGCACCCGCGAATGTTCCAGGTACCGGCCGAGAATCGAGCGCACCTCGATGTTCTCGCTCAAGCCCGGCACGCCGGGGCGCAGCCCGCAGATGCCGCGCACCACGATCTGCACCGGCACACCCGCCTGCGAGGCCCGGTACAGCGCGTCGATGATCTGCTCGTCGACGATGGCATTGGCCTTCAGCCGGATTCGCGCCTCCTTGCCCTCGGCGGCGAGTTCGACCTCACGTTCGATCCGCTCGATGATGCCCTGGCGCACCCCGCTCGGGGCCACCAACAGGTTGCGGTAGCTGGCTTTTCGGGAGTACCCGGTCAGCGAGTTGAACAGGTCGGTGAGGTCCGCGCCGATCTCCGGTGCGGCAGTGAGCAATCCGACGTCCTCGTACAGGCGCGCGGTCTTGGGGTTGTAGTTGCCGGTGCCGATGTGGCAGTAGCGGCGGATGGTGGCGCCCTCGCGGCGCACAACCAGGCAGGTCTTGCAGTGCGTCTTGAGCCCGACCAGGCCGTAGACCACGTGCACGCCCGCCTGTTCGAGCTGGCGCGCCCACTTGATGTTGGCCTGCTCGTCGAACCTGGCCTTGATCTCGACCAGCGCCACGACCTGTTTCCCGGCCTCGGCGGCGTCGATGAGGGCGTTGACGATCGGCGAGTCGCCGGAGGTGCGGTACAGGGTCTGCTTGATGGCGAGCACCTGCGGGTCGGCGGCGGCCTGTTCGATGAAGCGCTGCACGCTGGTGGAGAACGAGTCGTACGGGTGGTGCACCAGCACGTCGCCCTCGCGCAGGGCGGCGAAAACGTTTCGGGGCGTTTCGCGTTCGCCGAACGCCGGCGGGGTGGCGGGCACGTAGGGGGCGTCCTTGAGCACGGGCCGGTCCACGCCGTACACCTGCCACAGGCAGGACAGGTCCAGCAGACCCGGGACCTGGATGACGTCGCCGGGGTCGACGTCGAGCTCGCGCAGCAGCAGATCGAGCATGTGCTCGGTCATGTCGTCGGAGACCTCCAGGCGCACCGGGGATCCGAAGCGGCGGCGGGCGAGTTCGCGCTCGAGAGCCTGCAGCAGATCCTCGTCGCGGTCCTCCTCGACCTCGAGGTCGGCGTTGCGGGTGATGCGGAACGAATGGTGTTCCACCACTTCCATTCCCGGGAACAGCTGATCGAGGTGAGCGGCGATCAACTCCTCCATGGGCAGGAACGGGGCCAGGGGCGAGCCCGCGCCGGAGTCGCGGCCGGACGGCGAGCGCCGCACGCGGACGAAGCGATCCACGTTGTCCGGCACCTTGACTCGGGCGAAGTGCTCGCCGCCGGTCACCGAATCCTTCACCGTCACGGCGAGATTGAGACTCAGGCCGCTGATGTAGGGGAAGGGGTGCGCGGGATCGACGGCCAGCGGGGTCAGCACCGGGAAGACCTGATCCTGGAAATGCTGGGACAGGCGCTGGCGCTCACCCTCGTCGAGATCGGCCCAGCGGATGATGGCGATGCCCTCCGCGGTGAGCGCGGGCAGCACCTGGTCGAGGAACACGCGGGCGTGCCGGGCCGCGATCTCCTGGGTGCGCGCGGCGATCATCTCGAGCTGTTCGGTGGGGGAGAGGCCGTCGGCCGAGCGGACGGACAGGCCGGTCTCGGCCCGGCGCTTGAGGCCGGCGACGCGCACCATGTAGAACTCGTCCAGGTTGGACGCGAAGATCGCGAGGAACTTCGCCCGTTCCAGCAGCGGCTGCGAGGTGTCCTCGGCCAGGGCCAGCACGCGGGCGTTGAAATCGAGCCAGCTGAGCTCCCGATTCACATACCTGTCGGCTGGTAATCGCGCCGGGGTGGGCGGTTGGGTGGCCGCGGGCGGCGCCGCGGGTAGTAGCGGCGGTTGCTTGACGGTATCCGTATCGCTCACTCTCACGATCATTCCTTATGTCGCGGGTGGTGGCCTGTTCTGACACTGTCTATTGCAGCGCAGATCACGGCCGGTCAGCACAGTGAAGAACGGGCCCGGTGTACTTGTTCCGCTCCTCGACACGCGTGAGACACGCCGATTTCACGCAGTAGCGCGGTGGTGGCCGCACCGACGCCGAGCGCCGCCGCCCGATCGAGATCGGCGGTCGTGTCCACGTCCTGTCGCAAACCCGGCCACTCCCCGAGGAGTTCCACCGCGCCGGCGGCGATATGCCTGCGCGCGGAATCCGGTCCGAAGAGCGGATCGAGCTCGGTGTGACGCCCGCGCGCGAGCAGTGCGACGGTGCCGCTGCCCTCGTGATCGGTCACCACCGTGCGGGGCCGGTCGGCCATGCGCAGCATCCCGGACAGCTCACCCGGGCGCAGCGCGGGCAGATCCGCCTGCAGGGCAAGCAGATCGACCGGGCCGTGGCGGCGGCGGACCGCGGCAGCCCCGGCCGCCAGCGCCGCGTTCAGCCCACCCGGCCCGCGCGCGGGTTCGGGGTGGGCGTGCGCGCCCAGGTCGCGCACCAGTTCGGTGACCACCGGATCCGGCGTCACCACCGTCACTGAGGCGATCCCGGGCGTGCGGATCGCGGCGGTCACCGTGTCGGTCAGCATGGCCAGTACCAGCCGGGGCCGATCCTGCGGGCGCAGTCCATCGGCGAGCCGGCTCTTGGCGAGCCCGAGACTCTTCACGGCGATCACCGTGTGCACGGACGGGCGCATGTCCGAATCCTCCCACTCGAATCCGAGGGCCGCGCGCGCGGCCATGCGGGTGCAGCGAGTCCGGGCGCCCGGGGTATTCCGCGCGCGTCCCCGAGGCCGGTCTGCTACGGCTGCGCACGATGTTCAGTGTGCGTGGCGGAGCCGCGATGTCGCGACGGTTGGCGGGCGTTCGCGTGATCGGCCGGTGTGCCGCGGCGCGCTCGGCGTGGTGGTTCGCGGCGCCGCATATATTGGGCAGATGGCGAGGGCAGCAGTACTGGGAGCGGGTTCTTGGGGGACCGCGTTCGCGAAGGTGTTGGCAGAGGCGGGAACCGAGGTCACGATGTGGGCCCGGCGGCCGGAAGTGGCCAAGGTGCTGGCCGACGAACACCGCAATCCCTGGTATCTCCCCGAGGTCGAACTGCCGCCCATCGCGGCCACCCACGATCATCGCGTGGCGCTGGCCGGGGCCGACATCGTGGTGCTGGCGGTGCCCTCGCAAACCCTGCGGATCAATCTCGCGGCCTGGCGCGACGACATTCCGGCCGAGGCCACCCTGCTGAGCCTGGCCAAGGGCATCGAGACCGGCACGCTGCTGCGCATGAGCCAGGTGATCGCCGAGGTCAGCGGCGCGGACCCGAGCCAGGTCGCGGTGTTGTCCGGACCGAATCTGGCGCACGAGGTCGCCGCGCGCCAGCCCACCGCCACGGTGGTCGCCTGCACCGACACCGTGCGCGCCGAGGCCGTCCAGCACGCCAGCGCCACCGGATACTTCCGGCCGTACACCAACAGCGACGTGGTCGGCTGCGAGATCGGCGGTGCGTGCAAGAACGTCATCGCCCTGGCCTGCGGCATCGCCTCCGGAATGGGATTGGGCGACAACTCCATTGCCAGTCTCATCACCCGCGGGCTGGCCGAGATCATCCGGCTGGGCGTCGCGGTCGGCGCGGAACCGGTCACCCTGGCGGGGCTGGCCGGGGTCGGCGATCTGGTCGCGACCTGCACCTCACCGCTCTCGCGCAACCGGTCCTTCGGGTTCGCGCTCGGGCGCGGCGGCAGCATGGAGACCGCGCAGCGCGCGACCAATGGCCAGGTGGCCGAAGGTGTGAAGTCCTGCACATCGGTGCGGGCACTGGCCGCCGCGCACGGGGTCGAGATGCCGCTGACCAACGCGATGCATCAGGTCTGCCACGAGGGACTGCCCACGTCCGAGGCCGTCGGGCAGTTGCTCGGGCGCCGTTTGAAATCGGAATGAAGCAGGTCCGAGTCGAGCCGACCGCGTAACACGATCGCCACCGCCGACCGGCTAGGGTTCCGGGCATGACCAACAGGATCCGGGTGGCGGTGGTTTTCGGCGGCCGCAGCAATGAGCACGGCGTCTCGTGCGTGTCGGCTCGCACTGTGCTGAGCAGCCTCGATCCGCAACGGTACGAGGCGGTTCCGATCGGCATCACCCGCGACGGCACCTGGGTGCTGAGCGGGTCGGACTCCGCGGTGCTGACCGCGGACGCCGGACGGGAGCTGCCCTCGGTCGGCGTCGAGGGCACCACCCTGACCCTGGCCGCGGATCCCAGCCGGTCGGGCAGCCTGGTTCCGCTCGACGGCGCGGACGCGGTGCTGGACAGCGTGGACGTGGTATTCCCGGTGCTGCACGGCGCTTTCGGCGAGGACGGCACCCTGCAGGGTCTGCTGGAACTGGCCGGGCTGCCGTACGTCGGCCCGGGTGTGCTGGCCAGCGCGGCGGGCATGGACAAGGAGTTCACCAAGAAACTCCTTGCCGCCGAGGGGCTTCCGATCGGCACCCAGGTGGTGCTGCGGCCCGGCGTCGCCACCGTGGCGGACGCCGACCGCGAGCGCCTGGGCCTGCCGGTGTTCGTCAAGCCCGCGCGCGGCGGGTCCTCCATCGGCATCACCAAGGTCGACAGCTGGGACCGCCTCGACGAGGCCATCGCCGCCGCGCGCCTGCACGATCCGAAGGTGATCGTGGAGGCGGGGATCGTCGGCCGCGAAGTCGAGTGCGGCGTACTGGAATTCCCGGACGGCCGGGTGGAAGCCAGTGTGGTGGCCGAGATCCGCATGCCCGAGGAAACCCCCGAGGGCCCCGAGTTCTACGACTTCGACACCAAGTACCTCGACGACGTGTGCGAGTTCGACGTGCCCGCCAAGCTGGACGACGATGTGTCGCAGCAGATCCGCGAGACCGCGGTGGCGGCGTTCAAGGCACTGGACTGCCAGGGGCTGGCGCGGGTCGACTTCTTCGTGACCGCCGACGGCCCGGTCATCAACGAGATCAACACCATGCCCGGGTTCACCGCCATCTCCATGTATCCGAAGATGTGGGAGGCGACCGGCCTGGACCGGCAGACGCTGGTGAGCACGCTGGTCGAGACCGCGCTGGCCCGGGGCACCGGACTGCGCTGACGGGTGCGCACGGCGCCGAATTCTCGCAAGGCGCCGAATTCTCGCAAGGCGCCGAATTCTCGTACCGTGACGGGCCACCCTGGGCGGGTGGCCCGAGTCGTGTCCGGGGTGCGAAGTAGCGCGCAGGGTGGCGGGCCGGGCCGCGCTGGGTACCCTCGATGGGGTGCTCATGGCGATGACGATCCCCGGCCTGGCCATCCTGATCATCACGGTGGCGTTCGCCGAAGTGGCCTACCGCAAGGTCACCGGCCGCACCGGGCTGCCGTGGATGCGCGGCGACGCCGACGAGCAGCGCAGCGCGGGCGCGATCGGGTTCGAGCAGTTCGACGCCATCTTCAGCAACGGCAAGCGCGCCGAGTTCGAGCAGCGCCAGTCCGCGCTCATGCACCGGGAGAACCCGGGCGACGGCACCGACGGTTTCACGATCGACCTCACCTCGGGCGTCGCGAAACTCCGCGGGCCCGCGGTCTGATCCCGGGCGCCGCGACGCGACCTGATGTGGCGAGCACCGAGCGTTCGATGCTCGTGCGCGGGAGATGCCGGGCGTAACCACCGACGGGTGGCACTCGACCTCGCCCCGAGCGATCCGCACGCCCTCCTCGGGGCCTGCCCTGGGCGTCCGGTCGTCGGCGGGCTCAGTTGGGGAGCGGGTTCGGGTCCAGTGGCTGCTGGGGGATGGTCCTGGTGATCGCGTCCGAAACCTCTTGCAGGGGAGTCGGTCCCGCTGTGTTCGGCATCGTCAGGGCGATATAGGTGCCGCGGTCGACGGCGAACCAGGTGCCGGAGGCGGCGCCGCTGGTCTCGTCGCGGACCTCGAACCAGTTCACGCCGTTCACCACCTGTAGCGGGGAGGCGCGGTTGAACTCCAGGGGGCGGTCCAGGCCGCAGCGCAGGACCAGGGGCTCGCCGCCGTCGGGGAGCTGCCACGCCTTGGTGGCCTGCGGCGCGGGCTCGACCAGGTCCGCGGTCGTGTAGTCGCCGATGGTCGGCGGCAGTTCGGGGAGCAGCGCCGTGCACTGCGGGCCCGTCGCGCCCGGCGCGGGAACCGAACCCAGGGCCAGGGGTTCGCGGGCGGGATTGCGGTTGGCGATGACACCGGCGACGAGCACGCCCACCACCAGCGCCACCGGCAGCGCGACGGCCGTCGCGATCAGCGCGGGGGAGCGGCGGGTTTCGTAGTCGGCCTCGGCCTCGGCTTCGGTGGTATCGCCGGTATCGGCCGGGGCCGTGCTCTTTTCGGTGGCGCGCTTGCCCAATTCGGGCTTGGACGCGGCTGAATCGCCCGCGTCGGCGGCGGAGACGCCCGCACCGGTCGCGGCGGTCTCGGACTCGGCCGGGGTGGCCGGAACAGGGGTGGCCGGATCGGCGGCGGCGTCCGGCGTGGTGCCTTCGGCTTCCGTGCCGCTGGTGTCGTTGCTCATCCGGTCGTCGGTCCCCGATCGTGCCGTGCCGGGCACAGCGCGTCCCGGCTGGTGGTCGTCGATTGCGTGTCCGAGGGTACCGTCGATGCGTTCGCCGCCCGCAGCCACTCACCCGCGAGGAGACCCCCATCACCACCAGCAGCAATCGGCCCGCAGACGCCGGCGGCGCGCGGCCCTCCGCTCCGGGCGCGGAGACCCCGGCGACGGGCCGTGATCGGCGCACGGTGCGCGACGTCGGGGAGTTCGCGCTGATCGAGGCGATCAACGCCGGGCGCGTGCACGCTCCGGGTGTGCTGCTCGGACCGGGGGACGACGCGGCGGTGCTGGCCGCGCCCGCCGGGCGCTACGTGGTGACCACCGACATGCTGGTGCAGGACCGGCACTTCCGGCTCGATTGGTCGAGCCCGCGTGACATCGGGCGCAAGGCCATCGCGCAGAACGCGGCCGATGTGGTGGCCATGGGCGCGGCCCCGAGCGCGTTCGTGGTGTCGCTGGGCTGCCCGTCGGACACCCCGGTCGACTTCATCACCGAGCTGGCCGACGGCATGTGGGCCGAGGCCGCGCGTGCGGGCGCGTCGATCGCGGGCGGCGATTTCGTGCGCAGCCCGCTGCTGGTGATCTCGGTGACGGCGTTCGGGGATCCCGTTGCGCGGGAACCGATTCTGCGCTCGGGTGCGCGGCCGGGGAACGTGGTCGCCGTGGCCGGGCTGCTCGGCTGGTCCGGCGCCGGACTGGCGGTGCTGTCGGCCGGCGGGGACGCCGAATCGGCGGATCCGGGTGCGACCGCGGCTGCCGGCGCCGGGCTGCTCGCCGATGCCGTTGCCGTGCACAGGGTTCCGCAGCCGCCGTACGACGCCGTGCTGGGGCTGGCGGGCGACGCGGGCATCACCGCTATGACCGATGTGTCGGACGGGCTGCTCGCCGACCTCGGGCACATCGCCCAATCCTCGGGCGTGGCAATCGATCTCGACTCGCAGGCGCTGCGCGATCCGGGGCTCGACGTCATCGCGAAGACGCTCGGCGGAGACGCGCTGGAGTGGATTCTCGCTGGTGGGGAGGACCACGCGTTCGCCGCGACGTTCGCCGATCCCGCCGCGGTGCCGCCCGGCTGGCTGGTCGTCGGGCGGGTGCTCGCCGGGGCGGGCGTGACGGTGGACGGCGCGGTGCGAACCGGACCCACCGGTTGGGAATCCTTCACATAGCCGGGTGCCATTCCGCCGGGATTCCGGGCACGATATGTTCTCCCGACATGGGCAACAAACCACTTTCGGAAGTCGTGGATTCGGGTTGGGCGGAGGCCCTCGAACCGGTGGCCGACAACATTGCCGCGATGGGCGAATTCCTTCGCACCGAAAACGCCGAGGGGCGTGGCTATCTCCCCAAGGGGGACGATGTGCTGCGCGCGTTCCAGCGGCCGTTCGACAAGGTGCGGGTGCTGATCGTCGGCCAGGATCCCTATCCGACCCCGGGCCATGCCATGGGGCTGAGTTTCTCTGTGGCGCCGGATGTTTCGCCGGTGCCGCGGAGTTTGAGCAATATTTTCTCCGAGTACACCAAGGATCTCGATCTCCCCACCCCGTCCAACGGCGATCTGTCGCCGTGGTCGGACCAGGGCGTCCTCATGCTGAACCGAGTGCTCACCGTGCAGCCGGGCCAGGCGGCCTCGCATCGCGGTAAGGGCTGGGAGAAGGTGACCGAGCAGGCGATTCGCGCGCTCGTCGCCCGCGATCAGCCGCTGGTGGCGATTCTGTGGGGCCGGGACGCCTCCACCCTCAAGCCGATGCTGGGTAGCACCCCGTATCTCGAATCCGCCCATCCCTCACCGTTGTCCGCTTCGCGCGGATTCTTCGGATCTCGTCCGTTCTCCCGCGCCAACGAATTGCTCGGTACATTGGGTGCCGCGCCGGTGGACTGGCGACTGCCGTAGGGGCATTCGCCGGTCCATTGATTCGGCGGGGATTCGATAGCAATAGGAGCTTGCGTATGCAGAACAAGACCGCCCGTGGTGTTTTCGTCACCCTCGTCGCGGGTGCGGCTCTGGCCGCCCCGGCCGCGGCCAACGCCGCGCCGCTGACGCTGGAGCCCGCGGCTCCCGCGGCCACGACCACCACCAACACCGCGCCGGTGGCCAGCCTGTTCGACACCAACAGCGCGACGACCGCCTCCTCCGGCGTGACCTCGCGGGTGGCGTGCATCTTCCAGTCCCTGAGCCAGCAGCTGGACTGCTTCACGGGACACAACTGAGCCCTCAGCGGCTCGCGCGGCGCACCATTCGTACTTCGGTTGCGAGAGTGAAGGCTTCGAGCCTGCGCTCGCCGTCGAGGTGGAAGCCGAAGGTGCGGTAGAAGGCCAGGGCGCGCGGATTCTCCTCGAACACCCAGAGGTAGGTATCGGCGTCCTCGGCCAGCACCGCGCGCATCAATTCTCTGGAGACACCGGTCCCGTACCACTCGGCGCGTACGTACATCGCGGCGAGTTCGTGTGCGGCGGCCGGTGACTCGTCTCGGGCGGGTCCGCCGCGAGCGAAACCTATGACCGTGCCGGCGGAGTCGGGGCCGGGGACCACCGCGACGACCGTCCGGCCGGTGTCCTCGACGCGCGTGCGCTCCCACTGCGCCGCCCGGCGCCGCACGTCGAAGGCGGCCAGCACGTGGGCGGGGACCAGATCGTGGTACGCCTCACGCCAGCAGGCGATATGGCACGCGGCCAGACCGTCCACGTGTTCGGCGGCGAGTGGCATGACGCGCCAGGCCGGGGTGGTCATCGCACGGTGCCCGGGACGACAAAAACCCCGGATATCCGAAGACTCGGACACCGGGGTTCTCGAAAGCTGGAAATCAGCCGCGCACGACCTTGCCGGCCTTGAGGCAGGAGGTGCACACGTTCATGCGGCGGGTGTTGCCCGGGGCAACCTGCGCGCGCACGGTCTGGATGTTCGGGTTCCAGCGACGGTTGGTGCGCCGGTGCGAGTGCGAAACCGACTTACCGAAGCCGGGGCCCTTGGCGCAAACGTCGCAGACGGCAGCCATAGTCGCGAGCTCCTTCATGTCATGTGAGGACCCACTGCGATAGCGTGTCCGGAATCTAATGTCTTGGTACGTGCCTGCCAGCGATCCGCTGGCGAACGCGTTTCTGAGACCTGAGAGGTTCAGTGCCCGCGTCGGGCAACCGCACAAGACTAACGTCCCCCCGCCCGGCGTGTCCAATTGCCCCCCGTCCGCGACCTCGGGAACACAGACGAACGGCAGGTGAGCGCCGGGTGTCGGCATCGCGGACTAGGCTGACGGCCGGGGTGGACATGGACACGACGTGTGTGGTGGAAGGACGGTGCCGGTGCCCGGGGTAGGGGACGCGCTCGACGGAACTGCGCTGCTGCTGTGGGGCCGGCGCTGCCTGGAAAGTCTGGAACACCATCGCGACGAGATCAACGCCCTGAATGTCTTCCCGGTCCCGGATTCCGACACCGGGACCAATCTGTTCAGCACCATGCGCGCCGCGGTCCGCGCGGCCGACGAACTCGCCGCCGCGAGCGTTTCCGGACGTCCGGCGACCGCGACGCCGGGTGCGCGCGGGGACGGGCCCGGCGCGGCGCGCGCCGAGGGCGCGGTGGACAACCGCCGGGTCGCCGCGGTCGTCGATTCGCCGGTGACCACCGCCCCCGACGGGCTCGCGGCGCGCGGTGTCGCGGGCGCGATGGCCCGGGCGGCGACCGCCGGCGCGCGCGGGAACTCGGGGATCATCCTGTCGCAGGTGCTGCGCGGGGTGGCCGACGCGGTCAGCGACGGTCCGCTCACCGCCGCGAGTTTGCGCGTGGCGCTGCGCCGGGGCGCGTTCCTGGTGCGCGAGGCGCTGAGTTCTCCGGTCGAGGGAACCATGCTCACGGTGCTGGATCGCGCCGCCGTGTGTGCCGACGAATGCCCGGGCTCGAGCCTGCCCGCGGTGGCCGTCGCCGCGGCGGACGGCGCGGCCGAGGCGCTGGGGGAGACGCCGGCGCAACTGGGTGTGCTGCGCCAGGCCGGTGTGGTCGACGCCGGTGCGCGCGGGCTGCTGGTACTGCTGGACGAGCTGGTCCGGGTCACCGGCGGGCAGGTCGCGGCGCGGCCGGAGTACGTGCGCGACGCCGGGGCGGCCCAGCGCGCACACCCCGCGGGCGACGGGCAGGTCGCCGGGGTGGCCCCGGCGCCGGCCGGCCCGATCTGGGGCACCCCGCACTACGAGGTCATGTATCTGCTGGCCGACACCGATCCGGACCGGGTGCGCGCGCTGCGCGATCGGCTCGGCGAACTCGGTGACTCGGTCGTCGTGGTGGGCGACGGCGACGACATGTGGTCCGCGCACGTGCACTGCGCCGACGCGGGTGCGGCCGTCGAGGCCGGGCTGGCCGCCGGGCGGCTCAGCGGAATCCGCGTCGAGACGCTCGACTCCTCGGCGCACGCGCTCGCCGGGCCCGCCGATCGCGCGATCCTGGTGGTCGCCGCGGGCGCGGGCGCGGTGCGGTTGTTCGAGGACGCGGGCGCGGCCGTGCTCGAGGGACGCGAGGGCGAGGTGACCGCCGACGCGCTGCTGAGCGCCATCCGGCGACTGCCCAACCGCGAAGTGCTGGTGCTGCCCAACGGGGCGCTGCCCGCACCCGAACTGCTCGCGGTGAGTGTGGCCGCGCGCGACGGGTATCGCGACGTGCTCATGCTGCCGAGCGGTTCCATGGTGCAGGGCCTGGCGGCGCTGTCCATGCACGACGTCGGCCGGATCGCGGTCGACGACGCCTTCGCCATGTCCGAGGCGGCCGCCGGAACCCGTTGGGGCGCGGTGCGAATCGCGCCGCAGCGCGCGCTGACCATGGTCGGCACCTGCGAGGCGGGCGACGGTCTCGGGCTGGTCGGCCACGACGTGGTGGTGATCGACCGCGACGTGCGCGCGGCCGGCCGCACCCTGCTCGACCGAATGCTGGGCCTGGGCGGGGAATTCGTGACGATGCTCATCGGATCCGATGCGCCGCAAGGACTTTCCGAAGAGTTGACCGAGCACATCGCCGGCGCCTTCCCGGGCGTCGAAGTGGTGGTGTATCCCGGCGGGCAAGCCCGGGATCTGGTGCAGATCGGGGTGGAATAGATGGCGACACTGGGTGATCGGCTCGACCACGTGCTCGGGGTCAAGGCCGCCGAACCGCTGCTCGAATCCTTCGACATGCACACCGTCGAGGACCTGCTGCGGCACTATCCGCTGCGCTATGCCACCCAGGGTCAGCCGCTCACCGAGGAGGCCCCCGAAGAGGGGCAGCACATCACGGTGATGGGCCGGGTCACCAAAACCGAACTGCGCCCGATGAAGAACCGGCGCGGCAGCCTACTCAAGGTGAACCTGGACACCGGCTCGGCCCGCCCGATCGAGGTGACCTTCTTCAACGGCGACAAAGTGCGCTACCTGGTGAAGGAAGGGGTGCGCGCCATGATGTCGGGCACCGTGCACTGGTGGCGGCCCGATCGCTGGAACCTCTCGCATCCGGACTACCTGATCCTGCCGGAGAAGGGCGACGGCTCCCTGGAGAATCTGACCAGCGTGCGCGGCGGCGGCGCGCTGCGCGGGCTGGCGCAGAGCGCGAAAGGCGCGGGCGGGGTGGATGTCTCGTTCTTCGAGCGGGAGTTCATCCCCGTCTACCCGGCCACGGCCAAGGTGCAGAGCTGGGATCTGCTGCGCTGTGTGCGCCAGGTGCTGGACCAGCTCGATCCGATCGAGGATCCGCTGCCGGAGGACCTGCGCGCCGAACACGCCCTGCTCGGGGTGTCCGAGGCGCTGCGGCTGATCCATCTACCCGAGAGCAAGACCGATATCGAACAGGCCCGGGGGCGACTGCGTTTCGACGAGGCCCTGGCCCTGCAGCTGGTGCTGGCCGAACGCCGCCACCGGACCGAGGGCCGGGCGGCCAAGCCCAGCCCGCCGCGCATCGACGGCATCGCCGCCGCCTTCGACAAGCGCCTGCCCTTCGAACTGACCGAGGGCCAGCGCGCGGTCATCGGGGAGATCTCCGCGGACCTCTCGCGCACCCACCCCATGCACCGGCTGCTGCAGGGCGAGGTCGGCTCGGGCAAGACCATCGTCGCGCTGGAGGCCATGCTGCAGGTGGTGGACAACGGTCAGCAGTGCGCCCTGCTCGCGCCCACCGAAGTCCTTGCCGCCCAGCACTATCGGTCGCTGAAGAACATGCTCGGCGATCTCGGCAACGCCGGCGAACTGGGCGCGGAGGACAACGCCACCAAACTCGTGCTGGTGACCGGGTCCATGTCCGTCCCGCAGAAGCGGGCCGCCCTGCTGGACGCGGTCACCGGCGACGCGGGCATTCTCATCGGCACCCACGCGCTGATCCAGGAGTCGGTGGAGTTCTTCGATCTGGGCATGGTGGTGGTCGACGAGCAGCACCGGTTCGGCGTCGAGCAGCGGGACGCGTTGCGCGCCAAGGCCAAGGACGGCATCAGCCCGCATCTGCTGGTCATGACCGCGACCCCGATTCCGCGCACCATCGCCATGACCACACTCGGCGATCTGGAGACCTCCACCCTCACCCAGCTGCCGCGCGGGCGCTCACCCATCACCTCGAAGGTGGTGCCCGCCAAGATGAAACCGGCCTGGGTGGACCGGGCGTGGGAGCGCATCCACGAAGAGGTGAAGGCCGGACGACAGGCGTACGTGGTGTGCTCGCGCATCGGTGACGAGGAGGACAAGCCCGACGCCAAGGGCCGTAAGGGTAAGGCGCGCAAGGCCGAGGAGGAGCTGGAGAAGGAAGGGCCGACAACCCATTCCGCCGTGGACATCTACGAGATGCTGCGCACCGGCGCGCTCGCGGACCTGCGCGTGGGCCTGCTGCACGGGCGGCTGCCCACCGACGAGAAGGACCGCGTGATGCGCGCCTTCAACGACGCCGAGATCGATGTGCTGGTGTGCACCACGGTCGTCGAGGTCGGCGTCGATGTGCCCAACGCCACCGTCATGGCGATCATGGACGCCGACCGGTTCGGCGTGAGTCAGCTGCATCAGCTGCGCGGGCGCGTCGGGCGGGGCAAGCACGCGGGGTTGTGCCTGCTCATCACCGAGACCAATCCGGTGGGCACGGCGATGGCGCGTCTCGAGGCGGTGGCCGCCACCACCGACGGCTTCGAGCTGGCGGTGCTGGATCTGCGTCAGCGCCGCGAGGGCGACGTGCTCGGCTCCGCCCAGTCCGGCACCGCCCGCAGCCTGAAACTGCTCTCACTGCTGGACGATCTCGAAGTCATCACCGCCGCACAGCAATTGGCGCGCGAGGTGGTCGCGTCCGACCCGGGCCTGACCGAACATCAGGGCCTGGCGAGCATGATGCGTGCCGCAGTGGACGGCGAGCGCCTGGAGTATCTGGCCAAGTCCTGAGCGCCGGTGCGCGGTGACGAGCGGCGGTCAGCGAGGTATTCGCGGGTACGGGAGATCGGTGCTGGTGTTCTCGGTGATCGCCAGCGGGCGGCCGATCTGCGGGAAGGCGCGCTGGGTGCACTGGGCGCGTTCGCAGACCTTGCAGCCCGCGCCGATCGGGGTGGCGGCCGCCGGGTCCTCCAGCGGCAGGCCGGTGGAATAGGCCAGGCGGTCCGCGTATTCGATGTCGCACCCCAGCCCGATGACGAAATCCTTTCCGGCCGCGCCGAATCCGGTCGGGGTGGGGGTCGTGGTCCGGGCTATCCAGAGGTAGCGGCGCCCGTCCGGCATGACGGCGATCTGGGTGAGCATGCGGCCCGGGTGGGCGAAGGCGTCGTGCACCACCCAGAGCGGGCAGCTGCCGCCGACGCGGGAGAAGTGAAAAGCCGTGGCGGACTGGCGTTTGGAGATGTTGCCTGCGCGATCGGCGCGAATCAGGAAGAAGGGCACCCCGCGCTGGCCCTGGCGCTGCAGCGTGCTCAGGCGGTGGCACACGGTCTCGAAGCCGACTTCGAATCGCAGGCTCAGCAGGTCGATGTCGTAGCGTAATTCCTCGGCCGAGCGCAGGAACTTGCTGTAGGGCAGTACCAGCGCGCCGGCGAAGTAGTTGGCCAGGCCCACCCGGGCCAGGGTGCGGGATTCGCCGGTGAGCGTGGGGGTTTCGTCGAGCACCTCGTCCAGCAGATTGCCGTGCAGCAGCAGGGCCAGGGTCGTGGCGATCTGGAAGGCGCGCTGGCCGGGCCGGAGTCTTCGGGCCAGGGTGAGGGTCCTGGTCTCCGGATCGTAGTGGCGCTTGGGCACATTCGGATCCGCGCCGTCGCCGCGCACCAGGACGGTGACGCCCGCGCGCTCCTCGGCCACCCGCGCGAGCTGGCGGTCCAGGGAGCCGATGGTCAGCCCGCAGTCCTCGAACAGCCGCTCCGCGGCCAGGTCGAGCTGGGCCACGTGATTGTGGTGATCGTAGAAGAAGTCGCGCACGTCCTCGTACGGCATGGGCACGCCCGGCGCGCCGGCCGGGGTCGCGACCTTGGCGGAGAGGAGATCGAGTTGATCGGTGGCCGCGCGCAGTCGGCGGTGCATGGCCACAACGATTTTCGCGACCTCGGGCATGCGGGTGGCGAGATCTTCCACCTCGGCCACGGGTGCGGCGTTGCCGCCCGCGGCCTCCACCAGAATCTCGTGTAGATCCGAGACGAGGCGGGCGTCGGAGTCGGCGGCGAAGAACTGAACGTCCAGATCGAAGGTGGAGTTCAACTTCAGCAGCACCGGAATGGTGAGAGGCCGTTGATCACGCTCGAGCTGGTTGAGGTAGCTGGGGGACAGATCCAGGGATTTGGCCAAGGCCGCCTGGGTCATCCGCCGTTCCTCGCGCAACCGCCGTAGTCGAGCACCCGCATACATCTTGCGCACAGTGCAGGATCGTACCGATCCTGCTTCGCAAACATCGCAGTATTGACCGGACTGCCTATTACTTCTTATTCCTGCAAGCGGTTTCGCGTTCCGAGCGCGGCTGCGTAGCATGCGAATTCGGGGTTTGGGCACCGTGTCCACCGGGCACTCATCGTACGCGGGGCGTACGTTCGCCGTGGCTGAACCGGGTCCCGAAAACCGACCGGCATCATCCCGGCAGCAGAGTGACCTGAAGTTCGCCGACTAGGAGACCCGCGTGCCCGCTGGCAAGACGGCCGACAGTTCGCCACCCACCCAGCGCGTGATCTCGATCGTGGAATTGCTCGCCGCCCGGCACGGGCCGCTGACCTCCGCCCAGATCGCCGACCGTCTGGAGCTGAATCGCTCCACCGCCGGGGCCATTCTGGCGGCGCTCGTCGAACGGGGCTGGGCGCGACGCCGTCCCGATCTCGGCTACGAAATGGGCCCGGGGCTGGCCGCGCTCGGGCTGCGCGCCGCCGACACGCGCCGGGACCGCGCCTGGATGAACGCCGAACTGGAGCGGCTGGCCGAACGCATCGACTGCGGCGCGGCCCTGACCGCCCTCGACGGCGACTACCTGGAATTCCTCGCGGTCACCCGGGATCGCGTGACCGTCGGCATCGAATCCGGCGCTCGCATACCGCTGCTCGCCCCCGCGGGCGCGGGCATGATCGCGCACGCGAGCCGGGCGCGCCGGCGCGCGTGGCTCGACACCCGCGGCCCCGAACGCCGCGCGGAGTTCGAGGCCGTCCTCGACATCGTCCGCGAGAGCGGGCACTGCGCCTGGCGGCTGGAGCCGGACAGCATGCCCGCGGTCCGCGTTCTCACCGAGGTTGTCGACCGGCTCGCGGAAGTGCCCACCAGCAGCGAACTGCGCGGCCGCGTCCTGGCCCAGCTGGCCACGATCATCGGCAGCGCCTACGACCGGCCCACCCTCGATCGAGATATCGCGTTGCCGCTGAGCTACATCAGCGCACCGGTCTTCGACACCGCGGGCCACGCCGTCATGGAACTCCAGATCGGCCCGCTGCGCCCGGCGGTCACCCGGGCCGAACGCCGTCGCTACTTCACCGAGATCGCGGACACCGCGGGCCGTATCGGGGAAGGGCTGGAACAGCACCCGCGACCTCGCAACTGATCTCATCCGTCGTGATCACGTGCCCTGTGCGTCGCGCAGGGCACGCGCTGCCGTCGGCGTCCGGTTCCCGGCCGAATTCACGCGGCGGCCGGGGCGACGCCACCGGAGACCGGATGCGAATCCTCCGGAAGCAGGTGCGCCAGTAGAAGTTTGATCAGCAGGATGGGCGCGAACCAGGCCAGGGCATGCGGGACCGTGAGCAGGCTGGTGACGCAGACCAGGGCGAAGGCGGTGACGGCGAAAGCGATGGGGCGGCGCAGATCCCGGGGCGCCGCGGTGATCAGCAGGGCGCCGCACAGGGCGGTGGCGTACACGGCCGCGGCGGTGCGCCAGGTGAAATCGGGGGTGACCCAGGCCAGGAGGAAGGGCTGCACGTGGATGGCCACGAAGCCCAGGTGATGGCGTGCGGTCCGGGATTCGCGGTGGAACCAGCGTTTGGCGGAGGTGGTGGCGTTCACGACCGCGCCGCCGAACATGTCGAAGGCGACGAAGGTGATGACCGCGAGGGTGAGCGCGGAATAGCCGGCGTGCGCGCCGAGCGCGAAAGCCGCTGCGGCGCCGAGGAACGCGGCGCCCAGGGCCGTGGTGACCTCGCCCCGGGTGGCGCCGGGCGCGATGAGGCGGTCGGTGAGGGTCATGCGCGTAGTCCTTCCACGCAGAGCTGGACCAGGGGTGTGGCCAGATCGATCAGGGCGAGCTCGGGGTCGAGCAGGGTTTGGATGAGACAGCCTTCGATCGCGCCGACGATGACGGCCGCGTGCGCCGGGCCGATCCCGGCGCGCAGGGCGCCCTCCGCCGCGGCGCGGGTGAGCAGTTCGGCGATGACCGCGCGGTACTCGCGGTACATGGCGGTCATGTCCAGGGGTGGGTTGGCGGCCCACACGTCCAGCAGCACCCGGGCGTGATCGGGATGCGCGGCGAGCAGTTCGACGGTGCCGCGCACCAGGCGTTCGAGCTGGTCGAGGGCGCCGCCCCCACCCAGATCCGCGAGGGTGGCCGCGGACCGGGCGGCGTAGCTGTCGAAGACTCCGGTCAGCAGTTCGTCTCGACTGCCGAAGTACAGGTACACGCTGCCCTTGGCGATGCCGGCCTCGGCGGCGACGTCCTCGATGCGGGAGGCGGCGAAGCCCTTGCGGGCGAACACTTTCGCGGCGGCGTCGAGGATGTGGTCCCGCCGCGCGGCTTTGTCGACGATTTTCGGCACGGTCCAATTATGAATGACCGGTCAGTCATAAACAACACCGAAAGCGCCGGGCTGTTCCGTCGCGCGACCGCGCCCGGTGTGCCGATCGCGCCCGTGCGCGCATCCGCGCCCGAGTTCCGGTGGGTGGGAGGCGGTTGTTCGCCGCCCGGAGTTAGCAAGTCGGCGAATTCGGCGGACCGCGGCGCGCGGACCTCACGATCGGCTATGTGTCCAGGTGATGAACACAAATTCGCAACCGCCCGGTATGTGACTGTGAAGATTGCTGCGAACCGTACTTCGATGCTCGCCCGGCGTGCCGGGGCAGGTACCTTAGGCGGATGTTCTCCAAAGTCCTGGTCGCCAACCGCGGCGAGATCGCCATTCGCGCCTTCCGCGCGGCCTACGAACTCGGCATCGGCACCGTCGCGGTGTTCCCCTACGAGGACCGCAACTCGGTGCACCGGTTGAAGGCCGACGAGGCCTATCAGATCGGTGAGCCGGGCCATCCGGTCCGGGCGTACCTGTCGATCGAGGAGATCATCAAGGCGGCCAAGACCTCCGGCGCCGACGCGATCTACCCGGGTTACGGTTTTCTTTCCGAGAATCCCGATCTCGCCGCCGCCTGCGCGCGCGAGGGCATCACCTTCATCGGGCCCTCGGCGGAGATCCTGGAATGGACCGGTAACAAGGCCACCGCGATCGCCGCGGCCAAGGCCGCCGGGCTGCCGGTGCTCTCCTCCTCCGAGCCGTCCGCCGATGTGGACGAGCTCGTGAAGGCGTCCGAAAGCATGGAGTTCCCGGTCTTCGTCAAGGCCGTGGCCGGCGGCGGCGGGCGCGGTATGCGCCGCGTCGGGGATCCGGCTCAGCTGCGCGAGGCCATCGAGGCCGCCGCGCGCGAGGCGGAGTCGGCGTTCGGCGACCCGACGGTGTTCCTCGAGCAGGCCGTCATCAACCCGCGCCACATCGAGGTCCAGATCCTCGGCGATACGCACGGCAATGTCATCCACCTCTACGAGCGCGACTGTTCGCTGCAGCGCCGCCACCAGAAGGTGATCGAGATGGCGCCCGCCCCGAATCTGGATCCGGAACTGCGGGACAAGATCTGCGCGGATGCGGTGGCGTTCGCGAAGCAGATCGGGTACAGCTGCGCGGGGACGGTGGAGTTTCTGCTCGACGAGCGCGGGAACCATGTGTTCATCGAGATGAATCCGCGTATTCAGGTGGAGCACACGGTGACCGAGGAGATCACCGATGTGGATCTGGTGCAGTCGCAGATGCGGATCGCGGCGGGGGAGTCCCTGCAGGATCTGGGGTTGAGTCAGGACTCGATCGTCATTCGCGGTGCGGCGTTGCAGTGCCGTATCACGACCGAGGATCCGGCCAACGGGTTCCGGCCCGACACCGGTCGTATCACCGGGTACCGCTCGCCGGGTGGCGCGGGCGTCCGCCTGGACGGCGGCACCAACGTCGGCGCCGAGGTCGGTGCCTACTTCGACTCCATGCTGGTCAAGCTCACCTGCCGCGGGCGTGACTTCCAGACCGCCATGGCGCGTTCGCGCCGCGCGGTCGCCGAATTCCGCATCCGTGGCGTGACGACCAACATCCCGTTCCTGCTCGCGGTCCTGGACGATCCGGACTTCCGCGCCGGCCGGGTCACCACCTCGTTCATCGACGAGCGGCCGCAGCTGCTGACGCTCAAGAGCTCGGCCGACCGCGGCACCAAGATCCTGAACTACCTGGCCGACGTCACCGTCAACAAGCCGCACGGCTCCCGGCCCACCGCGGTGTACCCGCACGACAAGCTGCCCGCCCTCGACATGACCGTGCCGCCGCCCGCCGGATCGCGGGATCGGCTCCTCGAGCTCGGACCCGAGGGGTTCGCCCGCGCACTGCGCGAGCAGAAAGCCCTCGCCGTCACCGACACCACCTTCCGCGACGCACACCAGTCGCTGCTCGCCACCCGCGTGCGCACCAACGGCCTGCTCGACGTGGCCGGGCACGTGGCGCGGCTGACGCCGGAGCTGCTGTCCATCGAATGCTGGGGCGGGGCGACCTATGACGTGGCCTTGCGGTTCCTGTACGAGGACCCGTGGGAGCGCCTCGCCGCGCTGCGCGAGGCGGTGCCGAACATCAACCTGCAGATGCTGCTGCGCGGGCGGAACACCGTCGGCTATACGCCCTACCCCGAAAAGGTCACGCGCGCATTCGTTTCCGAGGCCACCGCCACCGGTATCGACATCTTCCGCATCTTCGACGCGCTCAACAACGTCGATCAGATGCGGCCCGCGATCGACGCGGTGCGCGAAACCGGTACGGCCCTGGCCGAAGTCGCCCTGTCCTACACCGGCGACCTGTCCAACCCCGACGAGGACCTCTACACCCTCGACTACTACCTCAAGCTCGCCGAGCAGATCGTCGAAGCGGGCGCCCATGTCATCGGCATCAAGGACATGGCCGGGCTGTTGCGCGCGCCCGCCGCGACGACGCTGGTGACCGCGTTGCGCCGCGAGTTCGATCTGCCGGTGCACGTGCACACCCACGACACCCCCGGTGGTCAGCTCGCGACCTACCTCGCCGCCTGGCAGGCCGGAGCCGACGCCGTCGACGGTGCCTCCGCGCCGATGGCCGGAACCACGAGTCAGCCCGCGCTGTCGGCGATCGTGGCCGCGACCGCGAACTCCCCGCACGACACCGGCCTGAACCTGCAGAACGTGTGCGACCTCGAGCCGTACTGGGAGGCGCTGCGAAAGGTCTACGGCCCCTTCGAATCCGGTCTGCCCGGCCCGACGGGTCGTGTGTACACCCACGAGATTCCGGGCGGTCAGCTCTCGAACCTGCGCCAGCAGGCCATCGCGCTCGGCCTCGGCGATCAGTTCGAGCAGGTCGAAGCGAAATACGCTGCGGCGGACCGCCTGCTGGGTCGTCTGGTCAAGGTCACCCCGTCCTCGAAGGTCGTCGGCGATCTCGCCCTCGCGCTCGTCGGCACCGGCGTGGACGTCGAGGACTTCGCCACCGATCCGGGCCGCTACGACATCCCGGACTCGGTGATCGGGTTCCTGCGTGGAGAACTCGGCACCCCGGCCGGCGGCTGGCCCGAGCCCTTCCGTAGCCGCGCCCTGGCCGGACGCGGCGCGGCCAAGCCGGAAACCCAGCTCACCGCCGAGGACGAGGCGGGCCTGAACGGCACCTCCGAGGAACGCCGCGCCACCCTCAACAACCTGCTGTTCCCCGGGCCCACCTCGGAATTCCTCGCGCACCGCGAGAAGTACGGCGACACCACCAACCTGTCCGCCAACCAGTTCTTCTACGGCCTGCGCCACGACGAAGAACACCACGTGCAGCTGGACAAGGGCGTCACCCTGCTCATCGGGCTCGAGGCGATCTCCGAGCCGGACGAGCGCGGCATGCGCACCGTGATGTGCATCCTCAACGGCCAGCTGCGCCCGATCACCGTGCGCGACAGGTCCATTGCCAGCGAAGTGCCCACCGCGGAGAAGGCCGACAAGAACAACGCCGGTCACATCGCCGCGCCGTTCGCCGGTGTGGTCACCCTCGCGGTGGGCGAGGGCGACACGGTCGCCGCGGGCGACACCATCGGCACCATCGAGGCCATGAAGATGGAGGCCGCCATCACCGCGCCGCGATCGGGCCGGGTGCGGCGCGTCGCGATCGGCAAGGTGCAGCAGGTGGAAGGCGGCGATCTGCTGGTGGAGGTCAGTCTCACCGAGGCCGCGGCCGAGTGACACGCATCGTCGCGGGCACCGCGGGCGGACGCCGGTTGCGCGTTCCGCCCGCGGGCACCCGCCCGACCTCCGACCGGGTGCGCGAGGCGCTGTTCAACCTGGTCTTCTCGCGCATGGACTTCGACGGCCTGCGCGTACTGGACCTGTACGCCGGATCCGGCGCGCTCGGACTGGAAGCGCTGTCCCGCGGGGCCGCACACGCGCTGCTCGTGGAAGCCGACCGCAAGGCGGCGGCGGTCGTCCGCGGCAACATCGACGATCTCGCCCTGCCCGGGGCGGACCTGTGCGCGAACACCGTCGCCGCGGTCCTGGGCCGGCCCGGGCACGCGTCCGCGCCGCCGGGCGCGCCGTACGACCTCGTCTTCTCCGATCCGCCGTACGACGTCGACGTGGCCGACGTGCAGGCCGATATCGCGGCGCTGGCCGAGGGCGGCTGGCTGGCCGAGGGCGCGCTGTTGATCATCGAGCGCTCCACCCGCTCGCCACAGGTGGACTGGCCCGCGGGTTTCACCCCGGAGAAGTCGCGCAAGTACGGCGAAACCCGTTTGGACATAGCCGAATACCTCCCCGTCGCCGAATAGCGCGCGGGTGACTTCACGTCGTCCGCGGGGCTCGCACTCCCGACGGACGGCCTCGGGTGCGACGTCCGCTGCCAGCGGCTCTGTCGCCCTTCGGTGTGCGCCGCACGGGGCCGACCGGCCCCGGCCCGGGCGCACCCGAACGGACGGCACGGTCTGCGGTACCGTGCGGCCATGGCTGGAGCATTGTGCCCGGGTTCGTTCGACCCGGTGACCAACGGACATCTCGACGTGTTCAACCGGGTGGCCGAGCAATTCGACGACGTCGTGGTGACGGTGGTGATCAACCCCAACAAGCAGGGCATGTTCAGCGTCGAGGAGCGCATGGACCTGATTCGCGAGGTCACCGCGCACCTGCCCAACGTGCGGGTGGAATCCTGGCGGGGCCTGCTGGTGGACTTCGCCAAGGAGCAGGGGATCACCGCCATCGTCAAGGGTCTGCGCGATGCCACCGACTTCGGTTACGAGCAGCAGATGGCGCAGATGAACCGCAAGCTCACCGGCGTGGACACCTACTTCATCGCCACCAACCCGCTCTACGGATTCGTCTCGAGCTCCCTGGTGAAGGAGGTCGCCACCCTCGGCGGCGACGTCACCGACCTGCTCCCGCCCGCGGTCCACAAGGCTCTGCTCGCCCGCATCGCGGAACGGCAGGCGGCGAAGTAACCGGCCGGCCTCCCCGCGCCGGACCGCCGCGTGCTGGGCGGGCACTCGGAACCGAACGGAGCGCATGCCGACTTCGTAGTGCCGCGCAACCGAACCGCGGCGAGGGAAACCGCCCCGAACCCGCACGAGCGTTGCTCCCGGCGCTCGTGCGGGGAACGTCCTCACAACGGGTGCAGCGTCGTTCGCCGCGGCTCGGGGACTGTGCCGGGGTCGATCCGGCCGTCGAAACGGCGGCCGCCGGGGCGCGCGAGCGCCGCGTACAGGCGGTGCGCGGGACCGCTGCCCGCCAGATCGGACCAGGTCCAGCGGACGACCCGTAACCCGAGCGCGCGCAGGTGGTGATCGCGAATCATCTCCCGGCGCACCACCTCCGCGACGTCGTCGCCGGGCCGCACCCGCCGCCCGAAGCGGATCGGGCCGTCGAATTCGCAGACCACGCCGGTGTTCTCGTAATAGAACCCGACCCGCGCCACGAACCTGCCGTCGGCGGTCACGACGTCGCCGCGGGTGCGTGGCGCCGGTAGCGCCATCCGGCGCAACATGATTCGGCTCAGCGACTCCCCGGCGCCGCCGCTGCGGCCGTCCAGGAACGCGATGACCTGTTTGGCCTGGGCGATGCCGTGCCTGCCCGCGGCCCGGGAAAGCTCGTGCGCCAGTTCACCGCCGCCGATGCCGAACATGCCGACCAGCGCGTCGCCCGCCACCACCGCCGACTCGAACGGCAGGCTCAGCGCCAGGTCCACCACCGTGCGGGCGGGCGGGGTCAGCAGCAGTCCGTGCCAGCGCACGGCCGCGTGCAGGGGTGAACCGTGCACCCGCGTCAGGGGCCGAGTCCGCCCGCCGCCCCGGCGATTACGCGTGACGCACACCCGGTCCAGGGGCGTGCGCCACAGCGGCGCGCCGTACAGCAGCGCCGCGGATTGGTGGCTCACCACCGTCTCCCCGGCCATGTCCGGTAGCACCGCCTCGATCAGCATCCGGTGCCGCGCGCGCGAATCGGGTAGCGAGGCGTGCGGGCCGCCGCGCCCCTCGGGTGGTCGCCACCCGAGACCCCTTGTCGCACAGGCTCTCGTCACCCCGGTGCGCGGGCCCGTCCGTACCGCGGCCCGCTCCCGGCCGCCGCCCGCCGGCTCCGGGGACGTCATTCCCCCTCCTCGTGCTTGCGTGGCCGGCCCGGCCGTCGATGGTGTCGCACACAGCAATCGCTCTCCCGCCCCACCGGCCGCCGCGGACCGGGTCCGTGCGCGTCCCGCCGTCCGCCGAGGCATCCGTGCCCGTGCCGCATAGCGAAAACCCCTCTCGTAGGTCGATGCTGGTTTTGACGCAGCTCCCGGCGAGACGGTTCCACCACCCCCGGAAATGCCGAATCCCCGTACCACTTGCCGGATTTCGACCGGATCGTGGTGACGGGGACGCAGGGGAATCGACGGGGGAGAACCCCGGCGGATGAAGGTCTCAGAAGACCCAGAGCCGCAGGGTCAGAAAACGCATGGTGCCGACCGCGGCGGTGATCGCCAGTACCGCGCCGGCCTGCGCGAGATCGCTCAGTCCGGGGGCGGTGCTCTGCAGGATCGCCAGCCCGCCCGAGGTGATGGCCAGTCCGGCCAGGGCCAGGCCGCCGCCCTCGAGCTGCGCGGTGAACCAGCGGACCCGGCCCGCGGCGTGGAAGGTGAGCCGGCGGTGCAGTTCGTTGGCCAGCGCGGTGCTCACCACGGATCCGGCCAGATTGGCCAGCTGCGGGCCGCCGCCGTAGAAGGCGAGGAACAGCAGCAGGTAGCCGATATTGCTGAGGCCACCGACCGCGGCGAATCGTACGAGCTGGGCGAGGGCGTGATCGCTGCGGATCCAGGCGCCGAACTGTCCGGTCCAGCGTGCCCCGACGCCGCGGACGACGTCGGCGCCGTACGCGTAGGTGTCGATCAGGGTGGGCACGGGCAACATCGGGGCCCGCTGCGGGATGTCCAGGACAGCCATTGTCTTTTCCCATCGAACACGTCGGGCCCGGCCCGGCGGAGTGTCCCTCACTTCGAACACTCGGTACTATGTGTTCAGTATCGACTGAACAAAGCGAACAGTCAATCCCGTTGTCGCCGCGGGCTCCGCTGCCCCGGCAACACTTTCTTGCTCAATGAATGTAACACCAACTGGAGGCGTTTCCTCCACTTCTTTTTGTGGTCTATGAAACAGCAACGCGACACGCCGTGTCGCACGTGTTGACAGCCGCTCGGCAGGCAGACTGGCAAGAACGGAGAACCTCGCCGTGGGAGTCCTGGCAGGAAAGAGGGGATAGCAGGCATGTACCGGGTATTCGAAGCGCTCGACGAGCTCGTGGCCATCATCGAGGAGGCGCGGGGCATCCCGCCGACCCGCAACTGCATCGTGCCGCGCGGTGAGGTGCTCGAACTACTCGACGACGTCCGCGAGGCCCTGCCGGGCGAACTCGACGACGCCCAGGACGTGCTCGATCACCGCGACAAGATCGTCACCGATGCCCGCAACGCCGCCGAGACCGCCGTGACCGGCGCGAACGAGCAGGCCCACAACACCATCACCGGCGCCCGCGACGAGGCCGACCGCATCCTCGCCGACGCCAAGGCGCACGCGGACCGCATGGTCGCCGAGGCCCGCGCCCACGCCGAGCACCTGGTCAGCGACGCCGAGGCCGAGGCCGAGCGGGTCGTCACCGAGGGCAACCAGGAATACGAGATGGTCACCGGCCGCGCCCGCAGCGAGGCCGATCGCATGACCGCCGCCGGTCAGGCCGCGTTCGATCGCTCGGTCGCCGACGGCAAGGCCGAACAGGAACGCCTGGTCTCGGCGACCGAGGTGGTCCGGGCCGCGCACGTGGAATCGGCCCGGCTCATCGACACCGCCCAGGCCGACTCCGATCGACTGCGCACCGAATGTGACGAATACGTCGACGCCAAGCTCGCCTCCTTCGAGGAGACCCTGAGCAACACCCTGCGCATCATCGGCAAGGGCCGCAGCCAGGTTCGCCCGCCCGCGCCGACCTCGCACATCCCGGATTACGCCGCGGAGTTCGGCCGCTGATCGGCCGCCCCCCGATTGGGCTCTGAGCGTGCGCTTCGGTATTGTGGGGTGGTTGCCCATTCCACACCCGAAGGTGAGTGAACCTTGATGTCCGCCGATTCCGGCTCCACGCCTCGTCACCGTCGCACGACGGCCGACGACGCGGGCTTCAACCTGGATACGCGACGTCTGGGGCGCAAGCCGGGCTCGATCCTGCCCGTGCACCGCACCTTCGCCATCGATGAGCGCATCGGCCTGGAAATGGTCGGCATCCCGGCGGGCGCCGAGGTCGAACTCGACGTCAATCTGCAGTCGGTGTCCGAGGGCGTACTGCTCATGGGCACCCTGCGCGGACCCGTCGAGGGCGAATGCTCACGATGCCTCGAACCCTTCGCCGATTCGATCGAGTTGCAGCTCACCGAACTGTTCGCCTACCCGGACAGCGCGACCGAGCAGACCACCGAGGAAGACGAGATCCATCGTCTGGTGGACGACATGATCGAACTCGAGCCGGTGGTCATCGACGCCGTCGGACTGGAACTGTCGCTGCAGCCGGTGTGCGAGCCCGATTGCCCGGGATTGTGCGCCGAATGCGGCGTCCGGCTGGCGATTGCGGAATCCGGCCATGGTCATGAGATACTTGACCCTCGCTGGGCCGGGCTCGCGAAATTCGATGTCGTGGATGGCGAGAAACCGTCCGCGAACTAGCCCCTCGGCTGCGGTGTCCTCGTACATCGCGCCGAACCCCATCAGCGCAGCTTTCACCCTTGCGGACCACGGTGGTTCCGTGAGTATGAGGACAGAGGAGAAGTAGTCGTGGCCGTTCCGAAGCGCCGGATGTCCCGTTCCAACACCCACTCGCGCCGGAGCCAGTGGAAGGCCAGCGCGCCTACCCTGATCACCTGCCCGAACCGCGCCTGCGGCCAGGCCACCCTGCCGCACATCGCGTGCCCCTCCTGCGGCACCTACAAGGGCCGTCAGATCACCGCCGCGGTCTGATTCTCTGATCCAGCCGATCGTGACCGCCAGCAAGGACGCGGCGGAGGCGCCCGCCGTGGGTGACTCCGCCGACCATTCCAGCCTGCTCGAAGCGCTCGGCGTCGGCCTGCGACCGGACCTGTTGCGCCTCGCGCTCACCCACCGGTCGTATGCCTACGAGAACGGCGGGCTGCCGACGAACGAGCGCCTGGAGTTTCTGGGCGACTCGGTGCTCGGCCTGAGCATCACCGAACGCCTGTACCTGGAGCATCCGGATAAATCCGAGGGCGAACTCGCCAAGCTGCGCGCCAGTGTGGTCAACATGCACGCGCTCGCGGAGGTGGCTCGCACCCTCGGCGCCGGTGGTCTGGGCCGGCATCTGTTGCTCGGCAAGGGCGAAGAGCTCACCGGTGGCCGGGACAAACCCAGCATTCTCGCCGACGGTATGGAATCGCTGCTCGGGGCAGTACACCTCGAGCACGGAATCGATACCGCGCGGACCGTGGTGCTGCGGCTGTTCGCCGAGCTGCTCGAACGCGGCCCCCGCATGGGCGCCGGGCTCGACTGGAAGACCAGCCTGCAGGAGCTGACCGCCGAGCGAGGCATCGGCGTCCCCAGCTACGAAATCACCTCCACCGGACCGGATCACGACAAGGAGTTCACCGCCACGGCGGTGATCGGTGGCCGGTCCTACGGGCAGGGTGTCGGGCGTTCCAAGAAGGAAGCCGAGCAGAAGGCCGCGGGCGCCGCGTACCAGGCTCTGAATGATCAGAACGCCGAAAACGGTACCGCCGCCGACGGTTCGGCGTAATCGGGCCGGGACTATCATTCTCCCGTGCCCGAGCTGCCCGAAGTAGAAGTCGTACGGCGCGGTCTCACCGAACACGTGGTGGGCCGCGTCGTCACCGCCGTCACGGTCCGCCATCTGCGCTCGGTCCGGCGGCACATTCCCGGCGGCGACCATCTGGCCGCCCGGTTGACCGGCCTGCGGGTCGAATCCGCGCGGCGGCGCGGCAAATTCCTGTGGCTCACCTTCGACGAGCCCGATACCTCGCTCGTGGTCCATCTGGGCATGAGCGGGCAGATGCTGGTGCAGCCCGCCGATTCCCCGCGCGAGAAGCACGCCCACATCATCGCCACCCTCGACTCGGGGGACGAGCTGCGATTCGTGGATCAGCGCACCTTCGGCGGCTGGCAGCTGGCGGATCTGGTCGAGGTGGACGGGACGCTGGTGCCCGAGCCGGTCGCGCACATCGCGCGCGATCCCCTCGACCCGCTGTTCGACGCCGACGCGGTCGTCAAACGCTTGCGCGCCAAGCAATCCGAGATCAAGCGGCTGCTGCTGGATCAGACCGTCGTCTCCGGCATCGGCAACATCTACGCCGACGAAGCGTTGTGGCGGGCCAGGATTCACGGTGAGCGGGTCGCGGCCAAGCTGACCCGGCCGGCTCTGACCGGCCTTCTGGCAGAGGCGAGTTCGGTCATGAGCGACGCGCTGCTGGCCGGGGGCACCTCGTTCGACGCGCTCTACGTGAACGTCAACGGGCAGTCCGGCTACTTCGAGCGGTCGCTCAATGCCTATGGCCGCGAACACGAACCGTGCCGGCGCTGCGGTGCGCCCATGGCGCGGGAGAAGTTCATGAACCGCTCGTCGTTCTCCTGCCCGCGCTGCCAGCCGCGGCCGCGGGTCTGACGGTTCCTGACCGGTACCGCCACCGTACTGACGGTCCGCGCCACCCTCGGGTCCGCTCTTCGGAAGAGCGTCCCCGCGCCCGGCTGTGAAGCGCTACCGTTTTCAGTAGCGGCACGCGTGGTGTCGGCTGGAGGGATCAATGCGCAAACTGACCTACTACGTGGCGGCCACCATCGACGGCTTCATCGCCTCGGAAGACGGCGCCGTCGACTTCTTCCCCGTCGGGGGTGATCACGGTCCCGCGATCACCGCTCAATACCCCGAGACCCTGCCCACCAAGGTGCGGGAGGCGCTCGGGGTGGCACATCGCAGCACCACCTTCGACACGGTGATCATGGGCCGGAAGACCCATGATTTCGGGGTTCGGACCGGCACCTCCAGCCCGTACTCGCACCTACGGCAGTTCGTGGTCTCGCAGGCCCTGCCCGAGAGCCCGGATCCCGACATCGAGCTGATCTCCGCGGATCCGCTGGCCCGGGTGCGCGAGCTCAAGCGGGAGAAGGGGCTGGGCATCTGGCTGTGCGGCGGCGGTGAGCTCGCGCAGACGCTGCTGCCGGAGATCGATCAGGTGTTCCTCAAGCTCTACCCGATCGTGCTCGGCTCGGGCCGGCCGCTGTTCGGCGCGGGCGGGAAGCTTCCGGAGGCGACCCGGTTCCGGGTGCTCACCAGCCGGGTGTTCGAGGACGGCGTGGCGTTCCTGAAGTACAGCCGTATTCGCTGAGCGCTCGCTCGCACTAGGATTCGAGCGGTGGGATTGTCGTTCGAGACCCGCGGGTCGGATTCACCCTGGATCGACATCGTGTGGACGTGCCGCAGCGAGCAGGTCACGGAGATGACCTCCGTGGCCTCGGAGACCGTCGGCCTGGTGTTCTGGGAGCAGCGCGGCGTTCGGTACGCCAGCGTCACCGGGCCCGAGAATCGTTGCGGCACAGCACCGGTGCCCGAGGGCGCGCACTTCGTGGGCATCCAGTTCGCGGTGGGCACCGCGCTGCGCATGGTGGCCACGCCGCAGCTGCTCAACGGCGGGGTACTGCTGCCCGATGTCGGCGATCGCACCTTCGCGCTGGACGGCGACCACCGGGAGACCCCGCACGCCGACGACGCCGAGGCGCTGGTGGCCAGGCTGGTGCGGGACGGCGTGCTGGTCCGTGATCCGCTGGTCGCGGACCTGCTGCGCGGACATCGCCCGGCGGCGGCCGAACGCACGCTGGAGCGGCGTTTCCGGGCGGCGACCGGGCTGACCCAGGGCGCCGTGCGGCAGATCGGGCGCGCGCGGACCGCGGCGGTGCTGCTGGCCGGCGGCGAGACCGCGAGCGCGGTGGTGGACAAGCTCGAGTACTACGACGAACCCCACCTGGCCCGCGCGCTGCGCAAGTACATCGGGCGTACCGCGCAGCAACTGCGGTCCGGCGGCGGCGGGAACATCGCCCTGGACCCGGGTCAGCGCACGACCTCGTACACCAGCTTGCTGACGCCGTTGGAGTAGTTGGCGGACTCGCGCAGGCGCAGCTGCTGCTTGTCCCGGTCCGAGCGGCTGAACAGGCTCTTGCCCGCGCCCAGCAGCACCGGGAAGACGAGCAGGTTGTAGCGGTCGATCAGGTCGGCGTCGGAGAGGTTGCGGGCGAGTTCGGCGCTGCCGTGGATGAAGATGGCCCCGCCCTCGGTCTCCTTGAGCTTGGCGACGTCCTCGATCGAGCGCAGGATCGTGGTCGGCCCCCAGCCGTCGAGCAGGTCGTCCTCGCCGAGTCCGGTGGAGAGCACGTACT
Organism: Nocardia sp. NPDC055321; assembly: GCF_053645575.1. Taxonomy (NCBI): domain Bacteria; kingdom Bacillati; phylum Actinomycetota; class Actinomycetes; order Mycobacteriales; family Nocardiaceae; genus Nocardia; species Nocardia sp. NPDC055321. The sequence goes on along the minus strand of NZ_JBSHMS010000021.1, from coordinate 69,558 downwards.
TGGGCAGGTCCTTGTACGCGATGTGGTCCTCGGATTCGCGCCAGAACGGCGCGAACGCCTCGTAGCTGCGCCGCCCGAACAGCAGCGCGGTGGTGTCGGCGAGTTCCTCCCCCTTGAGCGCGTACGCCTCGGGCACGAACTCGGTCTCCATCACCCACCCGCCGCTACGGTGCCCCTCGACCTTGCCCCCGGGCGAGTCGACGACGCCGTCGAGCGACATGAATCCCGTGTAGACCAGTTCGCGTGCCATGGTGTTCCTCCTGATGTCCGGGGCGGTGTGTCCGCCGCCGTGCTGGTGATCATCAGCCTAGGAGGGTGGCATGCCCCGGGTCTTGGACGAAACCGGCACGTTTCGGCGCCCGTGTTTCGGGCCGATCGGTGCTGTGAACTCCTCGGGCGGGTGATGTCGCCGAGTCGCCGACAGTCCCCATCGGCACCACGAGCGGACCCGCAGGAGGTTGCCCGGTAACGCGCCGGGCGCGAACCGCGTCGCGGGTTCGGACCCCGACGCTCGAAGTCCGCGAATGCTTCGATCCAAGCGCGCGGGAGCAGCGTTTACCATCGGCGGATGCAACCGTTCCATCGCATCCTGACCCAGTTGTTGCAGGCCCGATTTCCACTCCTCTATGTCGAATCGTTCGAGGAGCGGCGGGTTCTCGACGAGATCGTGGTGGCGGCACAGGGGATGAAGACGCCGCGGCCGGTGTGGCGGTGGTCGCTGACCGATGGACTGTGTCGGTTCGGTGAGTCGGCCGAGCGGGGCACCAACGATCCCACCGCGGCGCTGCGGGCGGTGCAGCGGGTTCAGGAGCGGGCCGTGTTCGTCTTCCACGACCTGCACAGTTTCCTCGGGGAACAGGGGCGGCCGGCGGATCCGCAGGTGGTTCGGATACTGCGGGATCTGGTGGCGGCCTTCCGGGAAGGCCACGTGGCACGCACGCTGGTCGTCGTCGCGCCGGTGCTGCGGATTCCGCCGGAGATCGAAAAAGACGTGACCATAGTCGATTTCGCTTTGCCCGGGGAGGCGGATATCCGGCGACTACTGGACGGGATGATCTCGCAGAACGCAGATATGGTGCCGGTGCGGCTCGACGGACGGGGACGGGATCGGCTGACCAAGGCCGCGCTCGGGCTCACACTGGCTGAAGCCGAGAACGCGTTCGCGCTGGCGATGGTCGGTGGGACGGACCTGACGCATTCGGGCGTCGAAGTGGTGCTGGAGGAGAAGGCTCAGACGATCCGGAAGTCGGGACTGCTCGAGCTGGTGCGCACCGATATCGGGCTCTCCGATGTGGGTGGGCTCTCGGTGTTGAAGACATGGCTGGGCAAACGTCAGGACACATGGCTGTCCGAGGCTGCCACTTACGGGCTTGCCGCGCCCAAGGGGGCACTGATCACCGGTGTGCCGGGGTGCGGAAAGTCGTTGACCGCCAAAGCCGTTGCCTCAGCGTGGGGGTTACCGCTGATCCGACTGGATATCGGCAGGGTTTTCGCGGGGCTGGTCGGCGCCAGCGAGCATAATATGCGCTCGGCCATCGCCACGGCAGAGGCGTGCGCGCCCTGTGTGCTCTGGGTGGACGAGATAGACAAGGCGTTCGCGGGGGCCGGCACCACCGGCGACACCGGAACCAGTTCGCGGGTGTTCGGCACATTCCTGACCTGGATGCAGGAGAAGACCGCGCCCGTATTCGTCATGGCGACAGCGAATTCCATCGAGAACCTGCCGCCCGAGTTCCTGCGTAAGGGGCGATTCGACGAGATCTTCTTCGTCGACCTGCCGGGCCACGTGGAACGGCAGGCGATTTGGCGGCTGCACCTGACGCGACGGCTCACCGGCCCGGCCGCAGGACTCGCGATCACCGATCAGCTGCTCGCGGAGTTGGCCACGGCCAGTGGCGAATTCTCCGGCGCCGAAATCGAACAAGCAGTGGTGGCGGGATTGTTCGACGCCTACTCCGAGCGCAGGTCGCTGGCCGCCTACGACCTCTTCCACGCTGTGGAGAACACGGTGCCGCTGGCCACGCTGCACCAGGAACAAGTCACGGGCCTGCGGGAATGGGCGAAATTGAGAGCGGTATCCGCATCGTCGATGGAATTTCCTGGCGATCGTTAAGCTGATGAAAAGAACTGTGAGGAAGGCTTACCCGCATGAGTATTTCGCTGGTTCTCGTGCCGCTCGCGGTCGCAGCGGCTACCAAGGCGGCCACCGCCGGAGGTCCCACGCGATCCAATACCTGCACGGTCTCCACCCGCCTACGTGATCCCCGGCTGCTGACGCTGGCTCTGGGCGATACGGGAGCGACGGCCACCGCATCCGGACCCGACGCTATCGACGCTGCCTGGACGGACATTGTCGCCCAGCTCCGGCGCGGCCCCGACGGCATCTGGCAGGCGCACTTCACCGGCACCGGCGACGAACAGCGCTGTGTCGAGAAGGTTCTCGCTGTCGATCGCGCCTACGGACAGCGCGTGCAGGCCGAGGTGGTTCACAAGCTTCGCGACCGAGCACCTCGAGCCGGGATGACCCTGGTGTCGGAAACCGTCGACGCCGACCGCTCGGTCACCATGGTCCTGGAGGTGCGGCGGTGAGCGAACCGGTACGCATCACGGTGGTGGTCGGGCCGGACGGCCAGATCCGCGCCGAAACCCACAATGTGGTCGGTGAACGGTGCCTGCCCTACGTTCAGCTGCTCGAGGATCTGCTCGATGCGACCACCAGCGAGAGCGATTACACCGCCGACTGGTGGAAAGCTGTTCCCACACAAAGTGTCCACGTCGACGCCGACCCTATTCGGTTGCGCGAGCAGTGATGCGGACGCCTGAAGCGCTGCTCGCTGATCGCGGTTGGCGGATCCGCAACAGCCTGTGGGTACTGGGGGTCGGTGCCCTCGGATGCCTCAACTGGGCGTGCTTCCTCTATATCGCCGTGCGCACCCGGCATCGCGCATACTGGGTGGCCGCGTTCGCCTATGTCGCTGCGGCGGTGATCACCATCGTGCTGATCGAATTGCAGGGGCCGACCGAAGAAGAGGTCGCCAAAGGCTCGCCTCCACCGACCGCGACACAGGAGACCATCTCCTCCTGGATGGCCGGTTTCGTCCTCGCCGTGTGGATCGGGGGTATCGTGCACGCCTTGCTGATTCGACCGCGCTACCTGGAGTTGCTCGCACAGCGCCAGACCGGCAGTCAGACGTCACTGACCCCGGCCTATCCGAATCCGATAGCAGCGCAGCAGTATCCGAGCTGGATGTCGGACAGCACGCACGCCTACTGGGGTCCAACACCTGGAGGAGCGGAACCCGCCCCATTGGCGGCCATGCCCAATCCGGGGGCGCAGACGCCCGCTGCCGCGCCTGACCGCTGGGGACAGGCACCCGGTCACGCAACCGATCCCCGTACACAAGCATCCTTTGCCGCGCCCGATTCCCGGACACGAACACCCTCCACCGCGACCAACCAGTGGGGGCAAGCACCCGGTGCTGGAACCGGATCCCGGGTGCACGTGCACACCGCGTCACTCACCGAACTGGCTGGGGCCGGCCTGTCGCACCAGGAAGCCGAAGCGGTTCTCCGCGCGCGCATGAAGCCCGGTGGTATCAGGAATCTAGTCGAATTCGCTGCCGTCACCGGGGTGAAGCCGCACCGCTTGCACGCCCTTGCCGACCGCCTGGACCTGACGCACCAGGCCGAATCACCGCCGCCCGCGAAGCTCTTGGGCCGCCGGCTGGACCTGTGATCCCCGCCGAGATCGCACCGGACGTGCTGCGCGTCAGCCGGGTGGTCACCGCCACCGCGGCGGAAGGCCCCGGCCTGCGCACCGCGATCTGGGTGCAGGGCTGCACAATTCGCTGCCGAGGCTGCTTCAACCCGCAGATGTGGGCAGCCGAGGGCGCGACGGTGGTGCCGGCGGCCACCTGGACAGCCAGCCTGCTCGAGGCCGCGAACGACGCCGGTGTCGAGGGGATCACCCTGCTCGGCGGCGAACCCTTCGAACAGGCTGCACCGCTGGCCGGCCTGGCTACGGCCGCTCGCGCACAGGGTCTTTCGGTCATGACCTTCACCGGCTACGACCACGCAGACCTGCGTGAATGGTCGACCACCCGTGGGGACATCGCCGCACTGCTACAGCAGACCGACCTGCTCGCCGACGGCCCCTTCCTCGCCGATCACTTGGACCCCACCCGCCCCTGGATCGGCTCTACCAATCAGCACCTGCGCGCCCTCACCGACCGATACCGCCACTTCGACTTCGTCACCACACCGGACCGCATCGAGGTCCGGGTCACTGCCGAAGGTTCGATTGCCGTCAACGGCTGGCATGACATCGACGCACTGGACGAACTCCTCGACGGACTCGGCACTCGAGCCGACCGGCCAAGGCGATAGCACGCTCTCTTCCTTTGAAGTCCTATGGACAAAAGAGCAGACGTGAAGGCATTCAGAGGACCACAGGGCGGGCCACCGCTACCCAGGCGGCGTTGGGGATCAAGGACCGCATTTCAATGCCAGGCCATTTGAAAATCCTCGGACCGGAAAGGTGCCGGGCGCACAGGAACACTACCCATTCAGGTGGAACGGAGAATCATGAGCTGGCTGGACCTTGTCGTTGATCCGCAACCAATCAGGTCGGTATTCAAGGAATCTGAACCCAGCTTGACGGGTATTTCGCTTCAGTCTTTGTGTATGCATCGCGACGGTCCGAGGGTTACGCTGCGCGTCGATCTATCGTCCTATCCGGATAATCCTCCAGCCAAATGGGTGCAGAGGCAGGCGAATACGGTGCAGGTCGAACTCATGTTCGTCGGCGTCACAGAATGGTCCATCCAGGGAATCGGTGTGGATTCGATCCTGTCGCTTGATGTGAGCCGGATAGGTGGAGGTATTCACGCAACCACGGGACCGGATTCCGTCCCTCAAATCATCATCACCGCAGGAGCGCTGCTCGTTTCGTCAATTTCAGCGTATCTGAATGGCCATTAGCACGCCTTCCTGGCAAGGTTTATCTCACTCTCGGAGGAATGCTGCGGTGTGAAAGCTTCGAAGGGCCGCGCACATGCTCGCCGATGGAACAACCGGTCGGCTAATCGGCGATTACTTCATCCAAGCTGGCCGCGGTGAGGACGCGACGCCCCATCTCCTGCAACCGCACCGAACTCTGCGCCCGAATGGCGTCGGCCACAGCATCCGGTACCGGCCCGAACCGCTGCGACAACAGCTCGATCAACATCTCGGCCCGGCCCGCGGTACGGCCCTCCGCCCGGCCCTCGGCAAGGCCCTGGACGCGGCCCTCGACCCGGCCTTCGACGCGGAGCCGGTCTGCGGTCGTCACGAATGCCTCCTTGATTTCAGGTCCGAGCTGATCGATAACAGGCAGTAGATCGCCCACAACAGTATCTCCCACCACCAGGATGTACTCCAGCACACGATCGACCTCCGCCGAGGTCAGAGTCGTCAGGTCCGCGATCAACCCCGACAGCTCCCGCTCGAGATGCCGATTCCCCGGCGCGCTCTTGAGCAGCGTCAACACCACTCGGACCCGCGCCGGCCGCCTGGCCAGCAGCGCGGCCGCGTCGACCGTGGCCAGATCATCGAGCAGGAATCCCATCCGCGGCAACACCCCGGACAGCGCCGACGCCATCGCGGGCTCGACATCGATCAAATCCGCTACCTGGATCGAGTGGCTCCACGGCTTCCCATCGGTGCCCGCGTGCACCACGACCGGTATCACCGCCGGCAAGCGCTTCGCGTCGGGGTTCGTCTCCAGATACCGCTCCCAGATCCGCACCACGTACGCCAGCATCCGGAACGCCATGAGGGGATCGGACCTGCGCTGATGCTCGAGCAACACGTACACCAACGCGTCCCGGCCCGCCCAACGGGTCGCGAACAGGACATCGCTGAACCGAGCCCGTAGCTCCGCCGTGACGAAGCTACACGACTGTGGCTGCATCCACGCCCAATCGATCTGCGCGGCAACCTCTTCCGGCAACACCGCCCGCAACTCTCCAGCGACGGCATCGGGATGAGACATCATCTGCCGGAACAGTGCATCGTGTGGTTTGTCCGGTCGCTTCGGATCCCCCGACCCCTTCGGCGTCTTGGCCATGACGGGAAACTACCCGCAAACAGGCGCCTACACAGGCGGTTACAGCGAAGCGGGAACCCCCGCTGCGCATTCGGGCGCGTCGTACGGGATCAGGGACCGGTCTCGGCGAAGGCGGCGAGCGCGGCGCTGCCCGAATGTCCTTGCAGGGCATCGCGAATACGCGCGTCGAGTTCGGTCAGTGCGAGCACCGCGATGCCGTGCTGCAGGTCGGCCAGGCTCTCCGGGGGCGCATCAGCCGTTCCTGAGAATGACCTGAGCTTTCGTATTGTGGCGCAACCTGATTCGGTCTTCGATCGTTGAAGGGGTTGCAGCCGGTCGTGGTGGACCGGACGGAGCGGGAGACGCCGATGGTCTTGGCCGACCAGACTTCGCGTTCGAGCGGACTACTCGAACGAATCCTTAGCGACCTTGCCCTCGTCAGGTTCGTGTGTACGAACCCGGTGCGGCGGGCGCTGTTCGATGTTCGCGCGGCCACCCCGGAGATGTTTCGCGGGCAGACCGTGGCGGACCTGCGTGAAATCTTTCTGTCGATGCGTGCCGGCTACGGGGAGCAGCGGGGCGGGAGCGAGATCCGCTGTGGCGGTGCGGTGTTGAGTGACGGCGAACTGGCCGTGACCGGTGCGGCGTATCAGCGTGCCCGATCCTGCGCGCCGGGGGAGGACCGGCACGGCGGGTTCGACCACGAACGGCGGGGGGACATCGGGTACATCACGGGATACCTGGACCGGCTCAACGCGGGGCGGGAGGTTACGCAGCGGCACGCGGCGGGGATCGCCGGGGGGATCGCGGAGCGCATCGGCGGGCGGTTCGAGGAGCGGCCCGTGAAGATTCCGGCTACCGGATTCCTCAAGGCCGTGGGCAAACTGAACGGGGACCCTACGCGGGTGCTCGATCTGGCGGGGGTGCGGATCGTGCATCGGGACCGGTCCGCGCTCTACCGGGCAGTCGGGGAACTGCTCGGCGAGCCGCAGCTGCGCGTGGTGCGATACGTGGACCGGTTCGCCGCGCCGGAGGTTATCGCGGCGGTGGGCGCGCCCGCGAACGGACCGGATGCCTGGGGGCCCAAGCGCAACGGGTACCGCGACCTCATCCTCATCTGCCGCTGGGTGCCCGACGAGCCGGCGGCCGCGCCGGTGCTCGAGTTCTTCGAAGTGCAGCTCGTGACCGAACGCGTTGCCGCCATCATGGTCCGGGAGCATCCGCTCTACGCGTGGCGGCGGCTGATCATCGCCGAGATCACCCGGCGGGGACGGCCCGCGCGCGAGTGCGAGCGGGCGTTTCTGCGGGCGTGCGAGGAGTGGAGCCGCCGGTGGTACGCGTGCGAGGACGCGCCGGCCGGGTGTGCCGGGCGGCACGTCGCATCGTGATCAGAGGATGGCGACCGCTACCACTAGGCCGAGGGCGAAGTGGGCTGCGGCCACCACCAGGGCCTCGGTGGTGAAGGTCGGCTTGTGCAGGACCTCGCCGATATTGATCCCGAAGGCGTGTTCGAGGATCCGGACCGAGACGACCTGGGCGATGATGCCGACCAGGCCGTAGATCGCGGCGGCGATCAGGCCCTCGGACAGCTTGCCCGCCGAGGAGTAGATGGCCAGGACCACGATGAAGGCCATGCTGAGCATGCCCGCGGCGCTGACCACCACGGCGTTGGGCAGGCCCTGGGCGACCAGGGCGCGCAGCGAGCCGGGGGTGGTGAGGTCGACGGCGTAGAAACCGATGAGCATGAGTACCAGGCCGACCAGGGCGTAGAGCAGGATGGCGCCTACGCCACGGCCGAGGGAACTCCAGTACCCGGCTTCGAGCGCGAGAGTGGTCGTCATCTGCGGGTCCTCCGGGGAGTCAGGGTTGAGGGATACGGTGCGGGACGAAGGCGGCGCCGTCGTCGGTGATCAGGCCCGCGGTCTCGCGAATGCCGAGGCCCGCGGATTCGTCGCCGACGATCCACGCGCCCAGCACCGGGCGCATGTCGTCGAATACCGGGAGCGGGTCGAGCAGTTGGTAGACATAGCCTTCCGCGCCGTAGACGCCGCCGGTCGCGGTCTCCATGCCCGCGCCGACGATCGTCATGTTCGCGCCCTCGCGCCCGAGCTTGGGTTTGCGAATGTACTCGGTGAGCTCGTGCGGATCATCGAGGTAGGTGGGCAGCAGGTTCGGGTGGCCGGGGTACATCTCCCACAGCACCGCGAGCAGGGCCTTGTTCGACAGCAGCGACTTCCACAGCGGCTCCAGCCACATGGTGCCGGGCAGCGAGGCCGTCACCCGCTCGCCGAACTGGTCGGTGAGCACCCATTCCCAGGGATAGAGCTTGAAGATCGACTGAATCGGCGCCTCGGCCAGATCGACGAACCGTTCGAGTTCGGTGTCGAAACCGATGTCCTCCACCGGAAGCGCGATGGTGTCGAAGCCCGCCTCGGCGGCGGTCTCCTGCATGTAGGCGGTGGTGACGTTGTCCTCGCCCGAGGCGTCGGCGCCGGACCAGGAGAAGTGCAGTTCGGTGCTGGGCAGCAGCTCGCGCAGCTCGCCCCAGCGCTCGACCAGCTTCTCGTGCAGTGAGTTCCACTGATCGTCGTCGGGGTGCGTGTCGGTGAGCCAGTGCCACTGCACGATTGCCGCCTCCACCAGCGAGGTGGGCGTATCGGCGTTGTACTCCAGCAGTTTCGCCGGGCCTCGACCGTCGTAGCGCAGGTCGAAGCGGCCGTAGATGTGCGGGTCCGACCGCTTCCAGGACGCCGCGATCGGCTCCCAACTCCATTGCGGCAGACCGAAATCGACGAACCGCTCGGTGAGGATGATGTGTTCCACGGCGTGCAGGCACATGGTGTGCAGCACCTCGACCTGCGCCTCGAGGGCCAGGATCTCGTCCATGTCGAACTCGTAGTGCACCGATTCGTCCCAGTAGGGGCGGGGCGCGCCCTGGGCGTCGCGGCCGGGCTTGCCGTACACCAGGCCCTGGCTCTCGACGATCTGCTCCCACCCGCGGCGCGGTGCGCCGCGCATGCGCCGCATTACGATCCGCTCCCGCCGCTGCTCTTGGAACCGAGTCCGCCGCGCTGAATGCTGGTGCCGCTCTTGGTTTTGATGGACGCGCCCTTGGGTTTCACGGTCGTGCCGCCGGTGGGCGCCTTGCCCACGGTGTTGTTGCCGCCGTAGTAGTAGCGGTACTGGTTGCCGTTGAGGATGAAGATGCCCGTGCTGCCGCCGTGGCCGCCGCCGGTGGCGCGGTCGGCGTCGTCACAGTCCTTGTCCGGGATGATGATTTCCTGGTTGTCCTGTGTGGCGGTGACGGTTTGGCCGTTGCCGAGCGAGACGACCTGGCCCTTCTTCGCGATGATCGTGCAGTAGGCGGTCACCTCGGGACCGGTCAGCGCGTGGTACGCCAGGTAGCCGCCGCCGACCAGACCGGCGACGCCGACCACGGCGACGCCGCCGATGAGCAGCTTCTTGCGCTTCTTGCGCTTGGCCTCGGCCGCGTCGGCTTCGGCCTGGGCAGCTTGGGCCGCGCGTTCGCGGGCCTTGTCCCGGGCGCGCGCCTCGGCGACCGTGGGCGGGCGCGGGGTGGTGACGCCGGCTTCCTGGCGGGCCACCTTGCCGCGCCGGGGGCCCTGTGCGGCAGCGGGTTCCGCCGGTGCGGCGGGAGGCCACGCCGGGGGCACGTGTGCGCCGCCGGGTTCCGGGGTTCCGGGCGGCGGCCACGGGGGCGGGACAGCGCTGCCCGCGGTGAACGGTTCGGTCGGCGCGGTCGCGGCGGGCGGCGGCCACGGGGGTGGCGCGTGCGAGACGGAGGGGTCGGCGGCTCCGGGCTCGCCGGGCGCACCGGCGACGGGCGGCCACGGCGGGGGAGCGTGCGGCGCACCGGTTTCCGGCGACTGGGGCACCTGCGGCGCGGACGGCGGCGGATACACCGGCTGCCCGGAGGGGACGGTCGGCTCCTGCCGCGCGGTCTCGTCACCGGACCCGGCGTCCCGCGATTTCGGTTGCAGCGGCCGTCCGCCCGCGCCGAAGACGGGCGGTGCGGCATCGTCGGGGAAGCCGCCGCCAGGCGTGAGGGGGCGTCCACCCGAACCATGGACGGGAGTCGTTTCGCCACTTGGCGGTTCGCCGGCGGGTTCGGGCGACCTCGGTTGCAGGGGGCGTCCGCCGGAGCCGTAGACCGGTGCCGGGTCGGGCTCGCCCGCCGTGGACCCCGCGGCGGTGTCGTCGGTGTTGTGTGCTGACGGCTGGAGGGGTCGTCCACCCGAGCCGTAGACGGGCTCGCTCGCCGGGGGCGAGTCGTCGCCCGCACCGGACGACGGTGCCAGAGGTCGTCCACCCGAGCCGTAGACCGGGACCGGGTTCGATTCGCTCGCAGCGGGTTCGCCGGTCTCGTCGCCCGTGGCGCGGGACTTCGGTTGCAGGGGACGGCCGCCGGAGCCGTAGACCGGCGCCGGGTCAGGCTCGCCGCCGGCGGGTTCGGGGGCCTCGTCGCCGGTGTCGCGTGATCTCGGGGTCAGGGGCCGTCCGCCGGATCCGTAGACGGGCGGAGTGGAACCCGGTTCGCCGGTGGGGGATTCGCCGGGGGCGTCGCCGGGGCGTTCAGTGGCCAACTATCGACTCCTAGAACTCCGTGCGCACTAGCGCTCCTCGAAACCGGACATGCCTCCTTGGGCGGCGCCCCAGTCTTCCACAACCAGATCCACCCGGCCAGGCGTATCGCCCGAACGTAGCAGGTCGAGGAGCGCTTCGCAGTCGGCACGCGGGCCTTCGGCCACCACGTGTACCCGGCCGTCGCGGTGGTTGCGGGCGTAGCCGGTCAACCCGAGTTCCAGTGCGCGCGAACGGGTCCACCATCGGAAGCCGACGCCCTGGACCCGTCCGTGCACCCAGGCGCTGAGCCGGGCCGGGTTCACTCGTCGACGCGGAAGGTGAGATTGACGGTGGTGCCGGCCTTGAGCGTGCGGCCCACGGTGCAGACCTTGTCGATGGCGCGCTGGGCGGCGACCATGACGCGCTGGCGGGTCTCCTCGTCGAGTTCGCTCAGGTCGAGTTCGAAGCTCTCGTTCAGCTCCGGATAGGTCTCGTTCTCGCGGTCGGCGTCACCGGAGACGCGGACGGTCGCGTCGAAGTTGTCGCCTAGCTTGCGGGACAGGGTGAAATCGGCGCTGAGGCCGGTGCAGCCCGCGAGCGCGATCTTGAGCAATTCGCCCGGGGTGAACGCGCCGGCCACGCCCGCCGAGGCGATGAGCACCTCGCCGCCCCGGTTGTTGCGGCCGGTGTAGGCGCGGGTGCCGGTGCGCTCGGCCCACAGTTCCACCGGTTCGGCGGTCTGGGTGGCGGCGGCGGTCTGCGGTGCGGCGGTCTGTTCAGCCATGTCACGATCCTCCCATTCGTCCCGCGCACGCCGCGCGAGCCCTCACCCGGATGTGACACACAGCCCATCCGGATCATGCTGAACGCGGGAGTCGACCCCCGAATTCCGCTCGCGGATGCGACCCCGCCGGTGTCACGACCCGTTCGCGGTGGCACGACGCAGCCCGTCGAGGCGAGGTCGCCGGACGGCTCCGGGCGACCGCTGAGCTACGCGCCGGGGCGGGGCAGCGAGTCGACCAGAGCGGGGGTCAGTGCGGGGAGGCCGTCGGTCACCACGTGGGCGGCCAGGGCCAGCGCGTCGGGGGCGGGGGGATAGCGGGGGTGGGGGACGGCGATCACCGTCATACCCGCCGCGGCGGCCGAACGCAGGCCGTTGGAGGAGTCCTCGATCGCCACGCAGTCGCGCGGGGCGATGCCCAGACCCGCGGCGGCGGCCAGGTAGCCGTCGGGGGCGGGTTTGCCGCGGTCGACCTCCTCGGTGGAGACGGTCGTGTGGAACAGATCGGTCACGCCCATGTGGGCCAGGACCACGTCGATCAGGCGGCGCGGGGAGGAGCTGGCCAGGCCGAGGGTGTAGCGGGCGGCGAAGCGGCGCACGGTCTCCACCGCGTCCGGCATCAGCGGCAGGTGCTCGGCGTAGCGGGCGCTCATGCGGTCGATGACGTCGGTGGCGACCTGGTCGGGCGTGCGGCCGCCGTCGATCAGATCCTTGCTGATGTACTCGGACCATTCGGCGGTGCTCATACCCATGAACCGCTCCTGGGTGTCGGGCAGGATCCGCCCGCCGAGCTCCTCGATGTAGGCGGTGCGGACTTCTTCCCAGATGGGCTCGGTATCGATGAGCACGCCATCCATGTCGAAGACGATTGCGGCGACAGACATGGTGCCCATGGTCGTGCATCGCGGGATGCGGGCGCGCTCCGGGGGCGGGAAGCGATGCGCCGGAAGGCCGGACGCGATCCGTGTCGCGCGGCGGGCCGGGACGGTACGCGGCCGGGCCTGGGGGCTGCGTGGTGCCCGTGCGCGCCGCCCGGTTTGCGACGCGCACGGGCACACCCCTCTATTCGCGGTCGTCCGTGTGCGCGGAGGTGGGCAGGGACGTCCCGAGGCGTTGGGCGAGAACGGACACACCCGGTCCCTCCACCATGGTCAGTGCCACCGGCCGTCCGGTGATCAGGAGCAGCAGCGCGAGGACGGGTCCGCAAACCTCCGCGCCGACGCCGTGTGACCACTCGATATCGGTGGCGGTGAGGTGCAGCCCGTCGAGGCGGTGGGGGTCCCAGACCGGGCGGCCGACCTCGACCGCGCGATCGGCGCCGGCGGCCGCGCCCGCGGGCGTGACGATCAGGGTGCGGCCCAGGGGAATCGCCATGTCCTGCCCGTGCACGATGGTGTCGAACAGGATGTTGCGGTAGTTGGTGAGCCGGGGCAGCGTGCGTACCGCGGCGTTGGCGCGTAGCGCCGCGACCGGATCCCCGGCGATCGCGGCCTGCTCGCGGGTGAGGGTGTCGATGAAGCGGTTGTAGTTGCCGCGCGTGCGAATCGCGGTGGCCAGCATGACTTTCGCCGCCGGTGGGGTGGGGGTGAAGGCCACGTGCGCGGCGACCTCGCGCACCCGCCAGCCCGCGCACAGCGAGGGGGTGTCCCACTGCTCGGGCGTGAGATCGGCGAGCATGTCGGCGATGGCCAGGCGCTGCTGTTCGATGACCTGCCAGCTGGTTTCGCGATCCATGACGGTTACCTCTTTCGGGCACAGCGGAATCGGAGTCGCGCGATACCGGCCGAGTCCCGCCGTGGCGGGCCGCCGATCGCCGGGGCGAGCCGGTGGAATTAGTCAGTATCTCTGACTAATATGGTAAGAGTCTCTGACCGAATGTCAAGGAGAACGATGAGCGGCGACACCGCTGAACAGGACACGAGCGAGGATCTCGGCGAGCTGAACATCGGCCTGCTGATGTTCATCGCCCACCGCTCGATGGAGCAGCGCGTGCTCGCGGAGCTGATCGCACAGGGCCACGGTGCGATCACCACCGCGCAGGGGCGGCTGGCCGCGCGCATCGACCCGGGCGGCACCCGGCTCACCGACCTGGCCGAACGCGCGCAGGTCACCAAGCAGACCGCCGGGTTCCTCGTCGACCAGCTCGAGCGCGCGGGTTACGTGGAGCGGGTGCCCGACCCGAGCGACGGTCGCGCGCGCCTGGTCCGGCTGAGCCCGTTCGGCCGGGAGATGGCGGACCGCGCCAATGTCATCGCCGCCCGGATCCAGGACGAATGGGCCGCGCACCTGGGGCCCAGGCGCACCCGCGCGCTGCGGGAGGCGCTCACCGCGCTGCGCGAGATCACCGATCCCTACGCCTGATCGGCCGCCGCCCGATGTCCACTGACTGGGATCGGGGTCGCGAACGCCGCCGCCCGGTCCGCCGCCGTGGTTACCGTCCGAAGGGAAAGACGAACACCCGCAAGCGAATACCGAGGTGGGCCGTGGGCACGGTCGAGGACATCTACGATCCGCAGCTGCATGTGGACGGGCCGATTCACGAGATCTTCGCCGACCTGCGCCGCACCGACCCGGTGCACTGGCAGGACATGCCGGGCGAACCCGGCTACTGGGCGGTGCTGCGCCACGCCGATGTGTCGTACGTGGCGCGCAACCCACGACTGTTCTCGGCCGAGATCGGCGGGGTGGTGCTCGAGAATCAGCCCCCCGAACGGCTCGAGACCACCCGCAACATGCTGCTCATGATGGACCCGCCCCGGCACACCGACTACCGCAAACCCCTGGCCGAGCACTTCAAGTCGCGGGTCATCGGCGAACTGGAGGACCGGGTCCGCGCCCTGACCGGGCAGCTCCTGGACGGCGTCGAGGGCGAGGTCGAGTTCGTACACGACGTGGCGGGCGTGCTGCCGAGTCAGGTGGTGGGCGGGCTGTTCGGCATCCCCGAGGCCGACTGGCCCGACATCCGGCGGTGGGCCGAACAGTCCACCAGCCAGCAGGATCCGGAACTGATCGGCGATTTCGACACCACCGCCGACCTGACCAAGATGGCCGTCTACGCGATCCAGTTCGCGATGGCCCGCCGCGCCGGGGAGCCCGAGCCCGACCTCACCTCACTGATCCTCGATGGCGAGTTCGGCGGAAAAACCATGTCGGAGCTGGAGTTCGGCAGCTTCTTCACCCAGCTGGTGATCGCCGGGAACGACACCACCAAGACCATACTGTCCTCCGGATTGCAGCTGCTGCTCGAACACCCGGATCAGTTGCGCGAGCTGCGCGCCGACCCCGCGCTGATCCCCGGCGCGGTCGAGGAGATCCTGCGGTACGCCAACCCGCTGCACTACTTCCGGCGCACCGCCACCGCCGATACCGAGATCAACGGCGTGCCGGTGAAATCCGGTGACAAGGTCGCCATGTGGTACACCTCGGCCAATCGCGATGAGACGGTGTTCACCGACCCGCAACGATTCGACATTCACCGAAATCCCAACCCGCACCTGTCCTTCGGGCTGGCCCAGCACTTCTGCCTCGGGGTGCACCTGGCCCGGATGGAGGGGCGGGTGTTCTTCGAGGAACTGCTCGCCCGCTTCCCGGTGATCGAGCAGACCGGCGAGTCCCGGCGCATCCGCTCCAACCTGAACAACGGCCTGAAGTCGCTGCCGATTCGACTGTCGCGCTGAGCGTTCCGGCACGGATCGCGCGACGGGCCGCCCGTGCGGTCCGTCCGCAGAGCGCCGGGGCAGCCGCCCCCGGCTACACCGCGACGATCAGATCCCGCAGCTCGTACCCCGAGATCTCCGGCTTCATCGTCACCCGCGGCGGATTCGCCATCCGGAGCCCGTCCAGCGCGAACAGCTTGCCCAGGAAGATCTCCGACTCCTGCAGCGCGATGTGCGCCCCCGGGCATTTGTGCGGCCCGTCGCCGAAGGACAGCACCGCGGCCCCCGCGCCGCCGGACAGCGCGCGCCCGGGGCACACGTCCAGGGGCTGGTCCCCGACCACGCCGGGATCCACGTTGGCCACGCTCACCGCGACGTCGACCAGTTCACCCGCCGGAATCGTGGTCCCGCTGGGCAGCACCACCTCGGACACCGTGCGCCGCTTGATATCGCTGATGACCGGCTCGAGTCGCAGCAGCTCCTGCAGCAGCGCCAGGCGCTCGGCCTCGTCCCCGGCCCGGAAGCGGGCGCGCAGGTCGTCGTCGGTGAACAGGTGCCAGGCCGCGAGATTGATGAACTCGCGCGTGGTGACCATGCCCGCGGCCGCGAAAGTCAGGCATTCGCCGAGGATCTCGCCGTCGGCGCAGCCCTCGTCGATCAGATGCGAGATGAGGTCGTCACGCCGGGCCTTGCGCCGCACGCGCACGGCCGGGCGCACGTCGTCGAAATAGATTGCCCCCCAGGCCCGCAGCTGCCGCACGTAGCCGAGCAGCCCGGCGATGCTGGTGAAGCCGGGCTCGGCGAACTTCTCCGGGAAGAACACCTCGAGCCGCCGGTCGGTGCCGGGCTTGCTGTCGGTCAGCCCGATCACCGCCTTGGTCACGTCGACGGCCAGCCGGAAACTCATCTGCGACAGGTTGGCCCGCCCCTCGGCGCGCAGTGCCGCGATCTCCCGATCGGCGATCTCGTGCATCAGGTCGCGGTAGTGCTCGTCGACGCGCTTGGGCGTGAAGTACCTGGCCGTCTGGCGGCGATGCTCGCGGTGTTCCTCACCGTCGCGGTACAGCACCGGCCGGCGCAGCCGCGCGGGCAATTTCTCCACCGTCTCGATGCCGAGCCCGGCCTGTACCGTGCCGGTGCTGCGCAGCAGCGCCCGCCCGTCGGCGTAGTCGCGAATCTGCCAGGTGCCCTCGGTGTCCCGGTGCACCGGGCAGGCGTCGGTGTCCCCGCGGTCGATCTTTCGCGCTCCAGCCATGCGTCAGTTGTAGCGCACAAGCGTTGGCGCAGCAGCGCATTCGGCCTCAGGGCTGGAACCGGTACCCCATGCCCGCCTCGGTCAGCAGATGTTTGGGCTGCGACGGGTCGTCCTCGAGCTTGCGCCGCAACTGCGCGAGATACACGCGCAGGTAGTGCGTCTCGGTGGCATAGGACGGCCCCCAGACCTCGCGCAGGATCTCGCGCCGGCCCACCAGCTTGCCGCGATTGCGCACCAGCATCTCGAGCATGCCCCACTCGGTGGGCGTCAGGTGCACGTCGCGGCCCGCCTTGGTGACCTTCTTCGCGGCGAGATCGACCGTGAAGGAGGCGGTTTCGACGATCGGCTCGACCGCGTCGGTGCCGGTGGCCGAGCGCCGGACCGCCGCGCGCAGCCGCGCCAGCAGCTCGTCCATGCCGAAGGGCTTGGTGACGTAGTCGTCCGCGCCCGCGTCCAGGGCCTCCACCTTGTCGGAGGAATCGGTGCGGGCCGAGAGCACGATGACCGGGGTGCTGGTCCACCCGCGCAGCCCGGCCAGCACCTCGATGCCGTCCATGTCCGGCAGGCCCAGGTCCAGGATCACCACGTCCGGGTGCTTCTCCGCGGCCGCGCGCAGGGCCGCCGCGCCGGTGGCGGCGGTGGTGACCTCGTACCCGCGCACCGACAGGTTGATCCGCAGTGCGCGCAGGATCTGTGGTTCGTCGTCGACCACCAGGACCTTGGTCGGCGCGGGCGCCGCGTTCGTCACTCGTTCTCCTGTTCGTCGCAGGCGGCCAGGTCGATGACCATGGTCAGACCGCCGCCGGGGGTGGGTTCGGCGTGTACGGCGCCGCCCATGGCGTCCACGAAACCGCGCACCACCGACAGGCCGAGTCCGACGCCGGTGGAATTGTCGCGATCGCCGAGCCGCTGGAACGGCTCGAAGAGCTGGTCCTCCATACCGCTGGGCACGCCGGGCCCGTTGTCGGACACGGTGATCGCGACCCGCCGCCCGGTGCGCTCGGCGACCACCCGCACGGGCGCGGCGGCGGGGGAGTACCGCACGGCGTTGTCGATGAGATTGGCCAGCACCCGCTCCAGCAGCCCGGCGTCGGCGCGCACGCACACCGAGTCCACGGCGACCTCGACGCGCCGCATCGCCGTGCGCCGCAGGCCGCGCGTGCCCATACCCATGAGCGCGTGGTGCACGACCTCGTCCAGGTAGACCCGGCGCAGCTGCGGCCGCACCACCCCGGCGGCCAGGCGCGAGGAGTCGAGCAGGTTGCCGACCAGGGTGGTGAGCTGATCCACCGATTCCTCGATGGTCTCGAGGAGTTCGGCGGTGTCCTCGGGCGAGAACTCCACGTCGTGGCTGCGCAGGCTCGACACCGACGCCTTAGCCGCGGCCAGCGGGGTGCGCAGATCATGGCTCACCGCCGAGAGCAGCGCGCGGCGCAGCTTGTCCGCCTCCAGAACCGCTTGCGCCGCACCGGCTTCGGCCTGCAGGCGCTGGCGCTGCACCAGTCCCGCCGCCTGGTCGGCGACCGCGCCGAGCACGAGCCGATCACCCGCGGTGACCGGGCGCCCGCGCAGCAGCAGCCGGTGCGTGTCGTCGCCCGCCTCCACCACGGTCTCGCCGGCGGCCGCGACGCGCGGGGGATTCTCGCCCACCGAGGCCACGATCCACGGTTCGAACCCGTCGCGCGCGTCCGCGCCCGGTTCGCGGGCCTCGGCCTCGTGCTCGGTCCCCGCGTCCTCGATCAGGCTGACCGCGTCCTGCCGGAAGGTCTCGCGCACCCGTTCCAGCAGCGCGGGCAGATCCGCCCCGCGCAGCACCGAGCCCGCGAACAGCGTCAGCAGCTCGGCCTGGCGGGAAGCCTTGCGCGCCTCCCGGCTTCGTTTCGCCGCCACGTCGACCAGCGCGGAGACCGCGACCGCGACCACGAGCAGCACCACGATGGTCAGGAAGTTGTCGAGTTCGGCGACGGTGAGACTGTGCCGCGGCGTGGTGAAGAACCAGTTCAGCAGCAGCCCCGACAGCAGGGCGGACAGCACCGCCGGTGCGATGCCGCCGAACAGCGCCACCGCGACGACGCCGATGAAGAACACCGCGCTCTCCCCGCCCAGGGCCAGCCAGCGATCGAGCCACAGCGCGGTGACGCCGCAGATGATCCACGGCACGCCGATCGCCGCGATCCAGGCGCTGAGCGCGCCCTCGCGGCGGGTCGGCGGGCGCAGGCGCAGGCCCCGCGCGGCCTCCTCGTGGGTGACCATGTGCACGTCGATCTTTCCCGACCGCTGCACCACCCGCGCCCCGATGCCCTCGTCCAGGGCGCGGGCCCAGCGCGAGCGCCGCGAGGTGCCCAGCACCAGCTGGGTGGCGTTGATCTGGCGGGCGAAGTCCAGCAGCGCCCCGGGCACGTCGTCACCGGTGACGGTGTGCAGCGCGGTGTCCAGGCCGGTCGCCAGGTCGCGTAGCCGGGTGAGCCGCTGCGGGGAGACCCCGGCCAGGCCGTCGCCCCGGACCACGTGCACGACAACCAGTTCCGCGCTGGATTTGGCCGCGATCCGACTCGCGCGCCGGACCAGCGTCTCGGATTCGGGGCCGCCGGTCACCGCGACCACGAGGCGTTCGCGCGCCTCCCAGATATCGGTGATCCGGTGGTCCGCACGGTATTTGGCGAGCGCCGCGTCGACCTGGTCGGCCAGCCACAGCAGCGCCAGTTCGCGCAGCGCGGTCAGGTTGCCGGGCCGGAAGTAGTTCCGCAGCGCCGCGTCGACCTTGGTGGCCGCGTACACGTTGCCGTGGGAGAGCCTGCGCCGCAGGGCTTCCGGGGTGATGTCGACCAGTTCGACCTGATCGGCGCCGCGTACCACCCGGTCCGGCACGGTCTCGCGCTGCACCACCCCGGTGATCTGCTCGACCACGTCGTTGAGGCTCTCGAGATGCTGCACGTTGACCGTGGACACGACGTCTATGCCGGCGTCGAGCAGCTCCTGGACGTCCTGCCAGCGCTTCTCGTTCTTGCTGCCGGGCACGTTGGTGTGCGCGAGCTCGTCCACCAGCACGACCGCGGGCGCGCGGCGCAGCACCGCGGGCACGTCCAGCTCCGGCATGGCCGCGCCGCGGTACTCGATCAGCCGGGGCGGGATTCGCTCGATGCCCTCGAGCAGTTCCGCGGTCTTGGACCTGCCGTGCGTCTCCACGACCGCGGCCACCACGTCGCGCCCGCGTTCGAGGCGCCGATGTGCTTCGGAGAGCATCGCGAAGGTCTTGCCCACCCCCGGCGCCGCGCCGAGATAGATGCGGAGTTGGCCGCGCTTCACTTGTCCGGCGTGGCGCGGTGCGCGGGTAGTTCCGGGCGGGCGGGGCGTACGCGCGCGGGGCGCGGCCCGGTCGTGGCCAGGACGCGCAGCATCAGCGCGACGCTCAGAAAACCGAATATCACCAGCATTGCGTAAGCGATGTCCGGCACAGTGTCTCCTCGAATGGTTCCGTTCGGCCCGATCCGAGCCGATGTCCGGATTCGGGCGGGTTCTCCCTGTTTACCGGCGCGCGACCCGCGGACGGCAGTCCTGACGGTTTCTTTACGGGCGCGCGCCCGATGTTGACGGTATCGATCCGGCCGGGGCGAGCAGGGTGGCCTCGGTCCAGTTCGCGGGGGCGGGCCCGAAGGTCTTGCGCCCGTTGGCGATAACGGCCCGGCCGAGTGCGTGATTGCCGACGCCTCCGATCACCGCGCCGATGCCGGCGGGCAGCACCTTGCCGAACATCAGCACACCGCGCTTGATGATGAATCCGGCGATGAACCGCCGCGCCATGGCGTTGTCGATGTTGCGCACGATCGGGAGCTTGTCGGCCACGGTCGAGGCCCAGTCCCGGGCGGATTGGCTCGCGCTCTTGCCGAGCATCTCCGCCCCGCCCTCGCCCAGGACGACGCCGACCACGAGCGTGCGGCGCTGCTTGGGCTGCAGCTTGTCCATGCCGTGCACCGCGCCCACCGAGGCCGCGTACAGCGCGGAAGCCTCCAGGAAGAACACCGATTCCACACCGCTGACCGCCAGTCCGACCAGGGTGCCGACCCCCGGGACCGCCGCGCTCAGCCCGGCGAGCGTGCCGCTGGTGGTGACCAGGGCGAGGTACCGCCAGCGCAGCCCCTGCTCGATGTCCTCGGGGGAGCGGCTCGGATGCTTGCGGCGCAGCCGGGCGACGTACTTCGCTGCCAGCGGAACCTGGACGCCCGTACCGCCGCGGACCGCCAATTCCATGGACTTCTGTACAGCGCGTTCGAACATCGCGGTCCCTTCGGTCACGGCTCGCGCCGGATCGCGAGCCTGGTCCTGACGGTTTCCTTACGGTTTCACGCCGGGACTCGACAGTTCCCCCCGACACTCCGGGCAAACCTGTAAACGGAGCGTCAAGGCGGTGATCCGCACCGCAAAGAAGTCGTCAAGGACCTCGTCCGGGCGCACGGCAGCGGTTTGACTCACTCGGTCGCGGCTCGTGATCGCGGCATCCAGAGAGAGGTTTCGAACATGTCCGTCGTGGTGTTCACCGTGCTGACCGTGGCGATTTTCGCCCTGCTCGGCCTGATCCAGCGCGGGGTGGAACGGCTGTGACGCAGAACGTCATCGGTCTCGTTCTGGCCGTCGGCATCGCCGTCTTCCTGATCGCGGCGCTGCTGTTCCCGGAAAGGTTCTGAGTGAGCACGACAACAGCGGGGATCGTCTTCGCGGCGACCCTGGTCCTGGCGCTGGCTCTCGTACATGTGCCGCTGGGCGACTACATGTTCCGGGTGTACAGCGGCACCAAGCATTCCCGAGCCGAGCGCGGCATCTACCGCGTCATCGGCGTACAGCCCGGCGTCGAGCAGACCTGGGCCGTCTACGCGCGCAGCGTGCTCGCCTTCTCCGCGGTGAGCATCCTGTTCCTGTTCTTCTTCCAGTTGCTCCAGGGCAAATTGCCGCTGCACCTGAACGACCCGGCCACCGAGATGACCCCGGCCCTGGCCTGGAACACCGCGGTCAGCTTCGTCACCAACACCAACTGGCAGAACTACTCCGGTGAATCGACCCAGGGCCACCTGGTGCAGATGGCCGGACTCGCGGTGCAGAACTTCGTCTCCTCGGCGGTCGGCATCGCTGTCGCCATGGCGCTCGTGCGCGGCTTCGCCCGCAGGCACACCGGCGATCTCGGCAACTTCTGGGTGGATCTTGTGAGGGGAACCATCCGGATTCTGCTGCCGCTCGCCTTCGTGTTCGCGGTCGTCCTCGTCGCCGGTGGCGTGATCCAGAACTTCCAGTTGCACGACGAGGTGGCATCCACCATCGCCGGTGGGTCGCAGACCATTCCGGGCGGACCGGTCGCGAGCCAGGAGGTCATCAAGGAACTCGGCACCAACGGCGGCGGCTTCTACAACGCGAACTCCGCGCATCCGTTCGAGAACCCGAACTCCTGGACCAACTGGCTGGAGATCTTCCTGCTGCTGGTGATCTCCTTCTCGCTGCCGCGCACCTTCGGCCGCATGGTCGGCAGCAAGAAGCAGGGTTTCGCGATCGTTGCGGTCATGGGCGCCATCGCCCTGGGCAGCACGTTCCTGACCAACCTGTTCCAGCTGCAGCATCACGGCACCGTGCCCACCGCCATCGGATCCTCGCTCGAGGGCGTGGAAACCCGCTTCGGCGTGTCGAATTCGGCGACCTTCGCCTCGGCGACGACGCTGACCTCCACCGGCGCGGTGGACTCGTTCCACGACTCGTACACGAGTCTCGGCGGCATGATGACCATGTTCAACATGCAGCTCGGCGAGGTCGCGCCGGGCGGCACCGGCTCGGGTCTGTACGGCATGCTGATCCTGGCGATCATCACGGTCTTCGTCGCCGGGCTCATGGTCGGCCGCACCCCGGAGTATCTGGGCAAGAAGATCACCCCGCGCGAGATCAAACTGGCCGCGAGCTACTTCCTGATCAGCCCGCTCCTCGTGCTGGTCGGCACCGCCGTCGCCATGGCCATGCCGGGGCAACGGGCGAGTATGGCCAACTCCGGACCGCACGGGCTCTCGGAAGTGCTCTACGCCTTCACCTCCGCCGCCAACAACAACGGTTCGGCCTTCGCCGGCCTGTCCGGCAATACCGAGTGGTACAACACCGCGCTCGGACTGGCCATGGTGTTCGGCCGCTTCCTGCCGATCATCTTCGTTCTCGCACTGGCCGGTTCGCTGGCACAGCAGGGCACGACCCCCGAATCGATCGGCACGCTCCCGACCCATCGGCCGCAGTTCGTGGGCATGGTCGTCGGCGTGACCCTCATCCTGGTCGCCCTGACCTTCCTGCCCGCGCTCGCGCTCGGGCCGCTCGCCGAAGGAATCCACTGACATGTCTGCTCCCACTATCGAACCGGGAACGACGGCCGCGGCCGAACCGACCGAGGGACGGGTCTCCAGCGGACTGTTCGATCCGCAATTGCTGCTGAAGTCGTTGCCGGACGCCTTCCGCAAACTGGATCCGCGCGCCCTGTGGCGCAATCCCGTCATGCTGATCGTCGAGATCGGCGCGGCGTACTCCACGGTGCTGGCCATCGCCGACCCGTCCTTCTTCGGCTGGGCCATCGTCGTATGGCTCTGGGCGACGGTGCTTTTCGCCAATCTCGCCGAGGCCGTCGCCGAGGGCCGCGGCAAAGCGCAGGCCGACACCCTGCGCAAGGCCAAGACCGACACCGTCGCGCGCAGGCTGGCGAACTGGTCGCCGGGCGCGCGGGTGGTCGAGGAGCGGGTGGCCGCGGTCGATCTGCAGCGCGGTGACTTCGTGGTCGTGGAGGCCGGTCAGGTCATCCCGGGCGACGGCGATGTCGTGGAAGGCATTGCCTCGGTGGACGAATCGGCCATCACCGGCGAATCCGCGCCGGTGATCCGGGAGTCCGGCGGCGACCGTTCCGCGGTCACCGGCGGCACCACCGTGCTGTCCGACCGCGTGGTCGTCAAGATCACCCAGGAGCCGGGCAAGAGCTTCATCGACAAGATGATCGCGCTCGTGGAGGGCGCGAGCCGGCAGAAGACGCCGAACGAGATCGCGCTGAACATCCTGCTCGCGGCGCTCACGATCATCTTCGTGTTCGCCGTGGTCACCCTGCAGCCGCTGGCCATCTACTCCAAGACGAGCCTGCCCGGCGTGCCGGACAGCATCGCCATCGACGGCAACGGCATCAGCGGCATCGTCATGGTCTCGCTGCTGGTGTGCCTGATCCCGACCACCATCGGCGCGCTGCTGTCGGCCATCGGCATCGCCGGAATGGACCGGCTGGTGCAGCGCAACGTGCTCGCCATGTCCGGCCGCGCGGTCGAGGCCGCGGGCGATGTGAACACCCTGCTGCTGGACAAGACCGGCA
Organism: Nocardia sp. NPDC055321; assembly: GCF_053645575.1. Classification (NCBI taxonomy): domain Bacteria; kingdom Bacillati; phylum Actinomycetota; class Actinomycetes; order Mycobacteriales; family Nocardiaceae; genus Nocardia; species Nocardia sp. NPDC055321. The sequence continues at coordinate 45,834 of NZ_JBSHMS010000021.1, read as the reverse complement.
CCATCACCCTGGGCAATCGCCAGGCGTCGGCCTTCGTGGCCATGCCGGGCGTGAGCGAGGACGAGATCGCCGACGCGGCACAGCTTTCCAGCCTCGCCGACGAGACGCCCGAGGGCCGCTCGATCGTGGTGTACGCCAAGACCGCGTACAACAAGCGCGAACGCACCCCCGGTGAGCTGACCGGGGCCACCTGGGTGGAATTCACCGCCCAGACCCGCATGTCGGGTGTGGACCTGGCCGACAAGCATCAGCTGCGCAAGGGCGCGGCCAGTGCGGTGACCGAATGGGTGCGTCAGCACGACGGTTCGGTTCCGGCCGAACTCGGGCAGGCTGTCGACGGTATCTCGGCCTCGGGCGGCACGCCGCTGGTGGTCGCCGAGCTCGAGGACGGCACCGCCAGACTGCTCGGCGTCATCCACCTCAAGGATGTGGTCAAGCAGGGCATGCGCGAACGGTTCGACGAAATGCGCCGCATGGGCATCCGCACCGTCATGATCACCGGCGACAATCCCTTGACCGCCAAGGCGATCGCCGACGAGGCGGGCGTGGACGACTTCCTCGCCGAGGCCACGCCGGAGGACAAGCTGGCGCTGATCAAGCAGGAGCAGGCCGGTGGCCGGCTGGTCGCCATGACCGGCGACGGCACCAACGACGCGCCCGCGCTCGCCCAGGCGGACGTCGGCGTGGCCATGAACACCGGCACCTCGGCCGCCAAAGAGGCGGGCAACATGGTCGATCTGGACTCGGACCCGACCAAGCTCATCGAGATCGTGGAGATCGGCAAACAGCTGCTCATCACCCGCGGCGCGCTGACGACGTTCTCGATCGCCAACGACATCGCCAAGTACTTCGCGATCATCCCCGCGCTGTTCGTGCCGCTGTTCCCGGGCCTGGACCTGCTCAACGTCATGCGCCTGTCGAGCCCGCAGTCCGCGATCCTGTCCGCGGTCATCTTCAACGCGATCGTCATCGTGCTGTTGATCCCGCTGGCGCTGCGCGGGGTGGCCTACCGCCCCGCCGCGGCCTCGAAACTGTTGAGCCGCAATCTCGCCGTGTACGGGGTGGGCGGCATCATCGCCCCGTTCATCGGCATCAAGCTCATCGACCTCGCCGTCCAATTCCTCCCCGGGATGTCCTGATATGCGTATGTCAACCTGGATCCGGCAGCACGTGGCCGCGCTGCGCGCACTGCTCGTGCTCACGGTGATCACCGGAATCGTCTATCCGCTGGCGGTTTTCGCGGTCGCGCAGCTGCCCGGACTGAAGAACAACGCGGATGGCTCGCTCATCGAAGTGGATGGGAAGACCGTCGGCTCCAGCCTGATCGGCCAGCTGTTCACCGACGCCGACGGCAACGTGCTCACCCAGTACTTCCAGAGCCGCCCGTCCGTGGCCGGCGACGGGTACGACCCGCTCTCCACCGCCGCGAGCAACGCCGGTCCCGAGAGCATCGTGGACAGCGCGCCCGATTCCACCGGACTGCTGACCACGGTCTGCGCCCGCAGTAGGGCGGTCGCCGAACTCGAAGGCGTGGACGGGAATCGGCCGTTCTGCACCCCGGGCGGCGTCGGTGCGGTGCTCTCGGTCATCGGACCGCGCGAGGCCGACGGCGAGGTCGAACACCCCACGAAGGTGGTGAGCGTCAACGAGTTCTGCTCGGTGACCACCGCGCCCTTCCTGGCCGAGTACAAGGGCGTGCAGGTCGAATGCGCCGCCGACGGCGCGGACTACTCCGTCGGCCGCATCGTCCCCATTCGTGGTGACGCGCCCGATCGCTCGGCCGTGCCGCCGGACGCCGTCACCGCCAGTGGCAGCGGCCTGGATCCGCACATCTCCCCGGAGTACGCGGCCATCCAGATCGACCGGGTGGCACGGGCCCGCGGGGTCTCGCCCGAGCAGGTGCGCGACCTCGTCGACGAGCACACCGCGGGCCGCACCCTGGGCTTCCTGGGCGAGCCGCGCGTCAACGTGGTCGAACTCAATCTCGACCTCGACGGCACGTTCCCGTTCCGGAGCTGAACGATTCCGGTGCCGGCCGGGACGCGCGCCACGGTTGCCTCACGAACGAGGACGGCCGTGGCGCGCGGACGTTTTCACCGTCCGGGCGCACACCCGGTCGGATCGGGTAGCTCGGCGCAGGGCGTGTTGCCGTGCGCGCGCAGGACATCCTTGCCGACGCCGTCGGTGAGAAAGCGCAGGAACGCGGCCGCCGCGGAATCGGCGGGCACCTCGCCGTAGGAGTAGGCGTACTCGACGGCCCAGAACGGGTAGGCGCCCGACAGCACGTGTTCGCGGGTCGCCGCCCGACCGCCCAGGGGCACCGTCCGCACACCGGAAGCCTGTGCCGCGTCGGCGGATTCGCTGTAGCCGATCGCGCCCGGCAGTTCCGCGACGGTCGCGAGCATGTCCCGCGTGACCGGAACCTCGCAGAAGGCGGGTCCGGGCGGATTGGTGGCCAGGACCGCGCGGCAGCTCGTGGCCGGCGGCGCGGCGGGCTGATCGCCACCGAGCACCCGGCTCCGGAAGGCTTCGCGCGTACCCGAACCCAGCGCCCGCTGCACCACCCGCACCGGCAGATCGGCGCCGCCGAGCAGCCGCCAATTGTCGATCCGCCCGGCGTAGAGGTCCCGGACCTGCTGTACCGACAGATCTTTCACGTTCACGCCCGGATGGGTGATCATCGCGAACTGCGACAGCGCCAGCGCGCGGGGCAGCAGCGCCGGATAGCCCTCGCCCTTGGGCCCGTCGGTGATCGCCAGCAGCGCGGAGTTGTCCTTACCCTCCTTGTCCAGACGGGTCAGGCCGCGTTCGCTGCCGTCGAACTCGAGGGTGAAAGTCGCCTTGGCACAGCGCTTCCGGTAGGAGGCGACCGCGTCGCGCAGCACCGGTTCGAACGCGGACGAGCCCACGACGGTGAGATTGCCGCGCCCGCAGTCCGCGGTGGCCGCGGAATCGTCCGAGCCGAGCCCGACCGCGAACTGGACCGCGATCACCACCACCAGGAACCCGATCAGCGCCAGCAGCCGGGGCGAAATGCCGGTGCTGCTGCGGGATTCCACCGCGCGCCCGCCTCGAATCCGGGCCTGCACGGTCGGGGCCGGATAGTCGCCCGCGCCCGCGCTGCGCTGCAGGATCGCCAGGATCTTGTAGTGGTCACCGCGATTCATCGGCACCCGGGGCAGGTCGATGACGCCCACCCGCCGCGCGGTGTCCTCCCGCGCGCCGATCCCGGTGCCCGGGCGCAGGCAATCGCCCATCCCCGAGTCGCTCAGTTCGGTGACCGCCATCCCGATGACGCGCCGGTGCGGGAAGCTGATGTGCACCCCGACCCGTTCCCCTTCGGGCACAGCGTAATCCGCGGCGTCGATGGTGGTCGCGCCGTTGTTCTCGATGCGCATGAGCACCACCGACAGGTCGTGCAGATCCGGCGCCGCGGCACCGCCGTCCGGCCGCAACTGCGGCAGCACGCCCGGGAACACCGACTCGATCTCACCGGTGACCGGTGTATCCATCTGCACCCGGTAGCCCAGGCGCCGGCGGCCCACGAACACGAACTCCCACACGAACGCCATGATCGGCACCGCGATGCCGATGAGCGCCAGCACGATCTCGATCGGAAACCCGCCCACTGTGCCCCTCCACCCGGGCTCGCGTGCCCGGCTCCGGTGCCGCGAACGCCCGCGCCCGCGACGGGGCGCCGAGCCGATGCCGGGCGTGCCCCGAATTACCCGGAACGGACGATATCAGTTGCCGGGCAGGGGAGTTGGGTCACCACCAGCCGAGAATGGGCCGCAATTGCCGTTCGAGTTCCGGGGCCAGGGAACGGGCGTAGGTGGCGGTGAGGTGGTGCTCGTCGTGGTAGACCAGCACATTGCCCTCCACGACCGCGCAGACTTCGGGTTCGCAGATCGCGTCATTGAGATCGAGGGGGTAGACGTCGGGGTATTTCTCCGCGGGCCCGGCGGCCGGATTCACCGCCGAAATGGCGTCCGGGCGTTTCATGCCGCAATCCACGCGATTTCCGCCCGAGGCCAGGCAATCGATGGCGCGGTAGCGAATTCCGTCGCGGCGCAGCCACGGGGTATCGCGCATCGCCAGCACGTGCAGACCCCGTTTATTGAGCGCGGACCACACATCCAGATAATCCTGCGGCGTCTCGTCGCCGCCGCTGTCGGCGGGCCGGGTGCCGGTGGTGAAGACCCAGTCCGGCCGTTGTTCGCCGAGCCGTTCGATGACCTCGTGTGACCAATCCCGGCAGTCCGGATTGCGCTGGCCCTTGTACATCGGCTCCTCGGCCACGGTGAGCGGGCAGCCCATCTTCAGGTAGACGGTGAGCTGGAACCGGTAGCGCTCGGCCAGCACCTGCAGCGCCGGGATCCAGTGCTCGGCATGGGAATTGCCCGCCACCGCGATGGTGCGCTGCGCGTTCGGGTCGCCGTAGGAACAGGTGATGACCGACCGGGTGTCGAAGTCGGCGATGCAGCCGTCCCGGGTGGGATAGGCGATATCGGCCGGCGCCTCCTGGATGGTCGGGCGCATCGGCGCGCGCGGCACCAGCGCCCGGTCGGTCAGCGCGAGCGCGCCCGGATACTTCGCGGGATCGAGGTGCCCGACGGCCTGGGCCTTGGCGCCGTTGGTCCACTGCCAGGTGATGGTCGAGGCCAGCAGCAGCACCCCGATCGTGCTCACGGCAGCGCCGATCAGCAGGCGCGGGCGCGCCCCGATGGTCGGCCGCGCGCGCACCCGCAGCGGCTCCTCCACGAAGCGCTGGGTCAGGTAGGCCAGCACGAGCGAGACCACGATGATGAGCAGACCACCGAGCGGGCCGGCCTCGCGTTCGTGCCGTTCGCCGAGGTAGAAGATGAGCAGCGGCCAGTGCCACAGGTACAGCGCGTACGCGAACGCGCCGAGCCGCACCGCGGGCGCGGTGGCCAGCATCCGGTTGATCCACGGCTGGGTGGCGGTGTTCAATCCGGCTCCGGCCAGCACCAGCGCGACCGTCGCGGTCACCGGCAGCAGGGCCGCGGGCCCGGGGAACTGGGCCGAGCCGTTCACCAGCCAGCCGCACGCCACGATCGCGGCGATACCGGTCCAGGCGAAGATCTCCCGGACCACGCGCGGCAGGCGCAGCAGGGGCGCGGTGATCGCCAGCAACGCGCCGGTGAGCGGTTCCCACGCGCGGGCGAAGGTGTCGTAGTAGTTCCAGCCCTGCTGGGTCACGACCCCGTCGGCGGCGTACCAGAACGACGCGATCGCCGCGGCGGCGAAGATCACGCCCAGGGTCAGGCGCAGCCGGCCCTCGTGCCCGATCCGGCGGCACGCCCACGCCGTCAGCGCGATTACCAGCAGCAACGCCAGGTAGCACTGGCCCTGCACCGACATCGACCACAGGTGCTGCAGCGGGCTCACCGAGGGATCCGCGGCCAGGTAGTCCGACCACGACAGGGCCAGATACCAGTTCTGGTAGTAGCCCAGCGAGGCCAGGGTCTGCGCGCCGATGTCCGACCAGCGGGTGTGCGGGAGCAGCGCGACGGTGGCGATGACCACCGCGGCGAGCACCACGACCATCGCGGGCAGCAGCCTGCGCAGGGTGCGGCGCAGCGTCGTCAACACCCCGATGCCGCCGCTGTCGCCGCGGCGCAACAGCATGCCGGTGAAGAAGAATCCGGACAGCACCAGGAAGACGTCGACACCGCCCGAGACCCGCCCGAACCAGATGTGGAAGACCACGACCAGGGCGATGGCCACCCCGCGCAATCCGTCCAGATCCACTCGATAGCCGCCGGTACCGTGCGCCGTGGGCGCGGCGTCCGCGGCCCGCTCCGGCGTCGTCGATGAGGGTTGATCAGTACTGGATATGGACATGGCGGCGACCATTGTCGTATCGGATGCGTGAAAACTCCCAATCGCCACACGGAACTTGACCCGAATGTGGCCTTGATCGCGGAATCCGGCGAGAACGCATGTTTTCGCGCGATTGGGGTACGCATACCGCGCGAGCCGGTACGGTGGCGCGCTCGGCCACCGCCCGCCGCCGTACCGGGCTCGTCGGACAACCCGAGCCGGGCCAGCAGCCGGGCAGCATTCCCATTCGCACCGCCGGCGCCACGACACCGATATTCCCCGCCCGGCGCCCGACTATGCACGCGAACGGGAAACCCGGATTCCGCGGCGGCGAATACCGCCCGCGCCGAATGGGTTTCCGCACGGAAAAGCGCGGCCGGAACTGTAATAAGCTCGGTGGGTGCGGCGGATTCTGGTATCGGGTATTTCGGGGGCGGGAAAGACCACACTCGCCGCGGCGTTATCGGAGCTATTGGAGCTGCCCCACCACGAGCTCGACGCGTTGCACCACGGCCCCGGCTGGGTCAAGCGGGCCGAATTCGAAAGCGATGTCGCGGGATTCGCCGCGGGCGACCGCTGGGTCACCGAGGACCAGTACGTCGGTCTGGTCGGTGAGCTGCTGTGGTCGCGCGCGGACACCCTGATCTGGCTCGATCTACCCCGCCCGACCGTCATGCGCCGGGTGGTGCGGCGCTCGTTCGGCCGCGCGCTGCTGCGCCGAGAGTTGTGGAACGGCAATCGCGAATCGTTCCGGAACTGGCTCGACGCCGATCACCCGATTCGCTGGGCCTGGTCCCGGCACGCCTACCGCCGGGCGCGGACCGCGGACCGGATCACGCGATTCCCCCACCTGTGGGTGGTGCGCCTGCGCACCGCGGCCGAGGCGGACCGCTGGCTGGCGGAACAGCGCGCGCTGCGCGCGGCCGAACCGGAAGCCTGACCCACTGTGCCCCCTGAACGCATCCGGACCCGGCCGATCGGCCGGGTCCGGATGCGCGGGAACCGCTTTCGCGGCTCAGTCGCCCTCGTACAGGCGCAGCGGAACGCCGAGGCGGTTCCACATGTTGATCTGCGCGGTGATGGCGACCAGCCCCGCGCGCTGACCCTCGTCGAAGTTCTTCTCGACCTGTTCCCAGATCTCATCGCTGACCCCGTGCACGCCGAGTTCGGTTGCGGCCTCGGCGTATTCGAGGGCGGCGCGCTCGGGCGCGGTGAACAGGTCCGATTCCCGCCAGGCGGGCAGGTGGTTGATACGCCGCTCGGTCTCGCCCTCCTTGCGCGCCTCGGTGGTGTGCATCTCGATGCAGAAGAGGCACCGGTTGATCTGGCTGACCCGGATCTTCACCAGTTCGCGGACCACGGCGTCGAGCGGTCCGCGGCGGATCGCGGCCTCGGCGGCCAGCCAGCCCTTGTAGACCTCGGGAGCGGCTTCGAACATATTCAAACGTGACATGGGCTCGTTCCTTCGCTGCTGTTCCGGTCGGTACAACTCTTGGACGAGACGGGCGCCCCGGACGTGACGGGGGCGCCGGTGTGTGACCGGTCACAGTCTTCCCGGCCGGGGTGAACGCACAACGGCCGGGTTCGACGGGCAGCGACGCCCCATCGAACCCGGCCGCCGCGGCCCCACCCCTCGGGGCCGCGGTCGATAACCGTGGTTCGGGCGGTTACGACCGGGTCAGTGCGGCATAGCGCGCGGTGTGATGCGCGGTGGTGCCGAATTCGTACTGCACCGCGGTGAGCCGCTTGAAGAAGTGGCCGATGGCCAGCTCCTCGGTCATGCCCATGGCGCCGTGCAACTGCACCGCCTCCTGGCCGATCAGGCGCGCGGCCCGGCCGATGGTGGCCTTGGCGGCCGCGGCGGCCTTGGCCCGCTCGGCCGGTTCCGCACCCAGCTTCAGGGTCACCAGATACGTTGCGGCGATGGCCTGTTCGAGTTCCAGGTGCATGTTCACCATGCGATGCTGCAGCGCCTGGAAGCTGGCGATCGGAACGCCGAACTGCTGGCGCTGCTTGGTGTACTCGACGGTCTCGGCGACCACCCGGCGCATCGCGCCGACCGCTTCGGCGCAGACCGCGGCGATGGCCTCGTCGATCGTGGCCGCGATCGCCTCGTCCGCGCGTTCGAGCAGCAGCGCGTCCGCGGGCAGGCGCAGTTCGTCGAAGCTCAGATCGGCGGCCTGGCGCTCGTCGATCGTGCGGAAGGGCTGCGCGCGCAGCCCGGCGGGCGGTGCGGCGGGATCGACGTCGACGACGAACAGCGCGTTCTCGCCGTCGATCCGGGCCGTCACCAGCAGGTGGGTGGCCAGCGGCGCCGAGGTCACCACGGTCTTGGCGCCGGTGAGCACCCAGCCGTCGCCGTCGCGGCGCGCGGTGGTGGCGACCCGGGTGTAGTGGTAGCCCGAATCCGCTTCCAGCGCCGCGAATCCGGTGATGACCGCGCCCTCGGCGATACCGGACAGCAGGTCCTCTGCCCGCTTGCCTTCGGCGCGGCCCAGCAGGCCGCCGCCGATCACCACGGTGTCGACGTACGGCTCCACGACCAGCGCCGCGCCCAGCGCCTCCGCGATGACCATGATCTCGACGGGCCCGCCGCCGATGCCGCCGACCGCTTCCGGCAGGGCCGCGCCCAGGATCCCGACCTCCTCGGCCAGCGAGCGCCACAGTTCGGGCTGCCAGCCCGCGCCGACGCGGGCCGCGGCCCGGCTCGGTTCGAGGTGATAACGCGCGGCGAGGAATTCCGTGACGGTGTCGCGGAGCAGTTCTTGTTCGGCGGTGAAGGAGAAGTCCATGGTCACAGTCCCAGGGTGGCTTTGGCGATGATGTTGCGCTGGATCTCGTTGCTGCCGGCGTAGATGGAACCGGCGCGGTCGTTGAAGTAGCGCAGCGGGGCGACCGCCTGCCACTCGTCACCGCTGACGAAACCGTCCGCGGGCGGGGTGAAATCGGCGATCGGACCGCCGGGCATGGTGGCGTGCGGCTGGTAGGCGCGCCCGCGCGGACCCGCCGCCTCCAGGGCCAGTTCGGTGAGCGCCTGGCTCAGCTCGGTGCCGAGGATCTTGATGGTGGAGGCTGCAGGGCCCGGATCCTTGCCGCTGGAAACCAGTGCGAGGGTGCGGTATTCGAGGATCTCCAGCACGTCCGCGCGCAGCCGCGCGTCGGCGAGCTTGGCCGCGAACGCCGGATCGTCGATCAGCACGCCGCCGCCGGGCGCGACCTGGGTCCGGGCGGCCTGCGCCAGCTCCTCGGCCATGACCTGCAGGGCCGGGGCCGCCGCGCCGCCGCCGCGCTCGAAGTTGAGCAGGAACTTGGCCACGGTCCAGCCGTCGTCGATCTGCCCGAGCACGTTGGCCTTGGGCACCCGCACCTGATCGAAGAACACCTGGTTCTGCACCTGCTCGCCGGAGGTCATGACCAGCGGGCGAATCTCGATGCCGGGCGCGTCCATCCGCATCAGCACGAAGGTGATGCCCTGCTGCTTCTTGGCCTGCTTGGAGGTGCGCACGAGCGCGAAGATCCAGTTGGCCTCGGTGGCATGGGTCGTCCAGATCTTGGAACCGGTGACCACCAGGTCGTCGCCGTCGTCGACCGCCGCCATGGACAGCGAGGCCAGGTCCGAGCCGGCCTCGGGCTCGGAGTAGCCCTGGCAGAAGAAGACCTCGCCGGTGAGGATGCGGGGAAGGAAGAAATCCTTCTGCTCGGCGGTGCCGAACGCCATGATGGCGTGCGAGACCATGCGAATTCCCATGGGGGACAGGTTCGGCGCTCCCGCGAGGGTGCACTCGCGCCCGAAGATGTAGTGCTGGGTCAGGCTCCAGTCGCAGCCGCCGTACTTCACCGGCCACGCCGGCGCGGCCCAGCCGCGCGCGTGCAGGATGTGCTGCCACTCCATGCTGGCCTCGTGGTCCGGGTAGACGCTGGTGGCCAGGCGTCCGGCGCGGCGTATTTCCGGGGTCAGATTCTCATCGAGGAAGTGGCGCACCTCATCGCGAAACGCCAGATCACCGGTCGACCAGTCGAGGTCCACGAATACTCCTTGTGCGAAGAACTGAACCCCACCATCTCATTGCGTCACCCCTGCTGGCAAATGTGCTGGCACCCGCCTTCACTTGCCGTCCTTGACATTCCATAGTGGAGGAATATCCTGGGTGTATTCACGTTCCATTGTGGAACATGATCGGGAGGATTCAGAGATGGACATCACCGCCGGAACCCGCGCCTCCGACGCCGAACGCGCCGAAGTGGCCGAACTGCTGGGCCGTCACATGAGCCAGGGCCGGCTGGACCCCGGCGAATACAACGAGCGACTGGGCCTGGTCTACGGGACCGCGACCCGCGAGGACCTGCGGCTGGTGCTCAGCGACCTGCCCGCCCTCACCGAGCCCCCGCGCGCGAGCGTGACATCGGGTCGCCTGCCCATCTGGCAGCGCATCGAGGGCGGCGCCTGGCTCGGGGTGAGCGTGCTCGTCCTGCTGATCTGGGCCGCGATCTCGATCGGGACCGGCGGCCTCACCTACTTCTGGCCGGCCTGGGTCATCGGCCCCTGGGGTGCGGTGCTCGTCTTCCGCGTCCTCACTGGCTGGGAAGCCGGCGCCGGGAGGCGGGTCCACGGCTGCGCTCGATGAGCCCGCAGCCCGGATCGAACCCACCCGAAACGGGTGGTCTACACAACGAAGAACGGCGTCCCGATGTACACGGGACGCCGTTCTGGCACTTCGCCGGCTGAGTGAACAGCCACGCTGAGAATTACAGCGAGGTGATGTTCTCCGCCTGCGGGCCCTTCTGGCCCTGCGCGATGTCGAACGAGACCTTCTGGCCCTCGGTCAGCTCGCGGAAGCCGGTGGCGGCAATGTTCGAGTAGTGGGCGAAGACGTCGGGGCCGCCACCGTCCTGCTCGATGAAGCCGAAGCCCTTTTCAGTGTTGAACCACTTGACGGTACCGGTAGCCACGATGGACTCTCCTCTTTGTTTGGTGCGACCCACACTTTGCGGATCTGATGTCGCTGTAATGATTCCCCATGGAATCACTGGAAACACAAATGCGCGCCTGCGTCATGGTCAGCAGGCGCGTACTGAAGTCTGTGAGAACCAAAAGTTGCAACGCCACGAGGCTACCTGATCTTTCAATGATCCGACGAATTGGGCCCGCGGACCGAGCGCGAGCCGAACCGCCGGACCGGGAACCGGACGCGTTCCCGGCATACTCGGGGCAATCGCGATCGACCGGGTAACCTGGGCGGCTGTGCATCTGAAGAGTCTGACGCTGAAGGGTTTCAAGTCCTTCGCGTCCGCGACGACGCTGCGGTTCGAGCCCGGCATCACCTGCGTGGTGGGCCCCAACGGCTCCGGCAAATCGAACGTCGTCGACGCCCTGACCTGGGTCATGGGTGAGCAGGGGGCCAAGGCGCTGCGCGGCGGGAAGATGCAGGACGTCATCTTCGCCGGAACCGCGGGACGCGCGCCACTCGGTCGCGCCGAAGTGACGTTGACCATCGACAACTCCGACGGCGTGCTGCCGATCGACTACTCCGAGGTCTCCATCACCCGCCGCATGTTCCGCGACGGCGCCGGCGAGTACGAGATCAACGGCAACACCTGCCGCCTGATGGACGTGCAGGAACTGCTCAGTGACTCCGGCATCGGCCGGGAGATGCACGTCATCGTGGGCCAGGGCCAGCTCTCGGCCATCCTCGAATCGCGGCCCGAGGACCGGCGCGCGTTCATCGAGGAGGCCGCGGGCGTGCTCAAGCACCGGCGCCGCAAGGAGAAGGCGGTCCGCAAGCTCGACGCCATGCAGGCGAACCTGGCCCGCCTGACCGACCTCACCACCGAACTGCGCCGCCAGCTCAAACCCCTGGGCCGCCAGGCCGAGGTGGCCCGGCGCGCGGCCACCGTGCAGTCCGAACTGCGGGACGCGCGCCTGCGCCTGGCCGCCGACGACCTGGTGAGCCGCAGGCGCGAACTCGAGAGCCAGCAGAGCAAGGAGTCCTACGCGCGCGAGCAGCAGGTCACCGTGCACGCCGAACTCGACGCCGCCAATGCCGCACTCGCCCAGCAGGAATTCGAGCTCTCCCGGCTCACCCCGGGCGCCGAGGCCGCCGCGCAGACCTGGTTCCAGTTGTCCGCGCTGACCGAACGCGTCAACGCCACCATCCGCATCGCGCGCGATCGCGCGCGCAACCTCGCCATCGAGCAACCCACCGGCGCCGGGCGCGATCCCGACCAGCTCGAGCGCGAGGCCGAACGGGTCGAGATGGAAGAGGCCGAACTGCTCGCGGCCGTCGAGATCGCCACCGAGACCCTGGAATCCGCGCGCGAGGCGCTCTACGAACGCGAACAGGCCGCCAAGGCCGCCGAACAGGCGCACCTGGCCGCCGTGCGCGCCATCGCCGACCGCCGCGAGGGCCTGGCCCGGCTCGCGGGCCAGGTCGACACGCTGCGCTCGCGCGCGCAATCGGTGGACGGGGAGATCACCCGCATCTCGGACTCCATCGCCGAGGCGCGCCGGCGCGGGACCACCGCCGACACCGAGTTCGAGTCCGTCCAGGAGGAATTGGGCGAACTCGACGCCGGTGAGGCCGGACTGGACGCGCAGTACGAGCACGCCGCCGAAGCGCTGAAGCTGGCCGACGAGCGGGTCGACGAACTGCGCGACCGCGATCGTGAGGCCGGCAAGCGCGTGGCCTCGCTCTCCGCGCGCATCGAGGCGCTCACCATGGGCCTGGCCCGGCGCGACGGCGCGGCGTGGCTGCTCGAACACCGCTCCGACGGGCTGCTCGGCCCGCTCTCGGGGCTGTTGCGCGTGCACGGTGGATTCGAAGCCGCCGTCGCGGCCGCGCTCGGTCCGCTCGCCGACGCGGTGGCCGCCGACACCGGGCCGTCCGCGCACGCCGCGGTGCACGCGCTCAAGGAGGCCGACGGGGGCCGCGCCGCGCTGGTGTACGCCGGTGCCGCGGAACCGGACTCGCGCGCACGCGGCGACCTGCCGGCTGCGGCGCAGTGGCTCGCCGAGGTCGTGGAGTGCCCCGACCACATGCGCGGCGCCATCGCCGCGCTCACCACCGGCATCGCCGTCGTCGCGGATCTCGCCGCCGCCGACCAGGTGCTGCGCGCCCGCCCGGAACTGCGCGTTGTCACCCGCGACGGCGACCTCACCGGGGCGGGCTGGGTGCTCGGCGGCTCCGATCGCGCACCGAGCCAGCTCGAGATCCAGGCCGAGATCGACGCCGCCACCACCGAACTCGCCACCTGGCAGCGCACCGCCGAGGAACTCGAGGCCACGCTCGCCGGGGCGCTCGCCGAACAGACCGACCGCAAGGACGCGGTCGAGCACGCGCTGCTGGCCCTGCACGAATCCGATCAGAACCTGGTCGCCATCTACGACCGGCTCGGGCGGCTCGGGCAGACCGCGCGCACCGCGCAGCGCGAATGCGAGCGACTCGTAGCCCAGCGCGCCGAGACCGAGGCCGGGCGCACCGACACCCTGGCCAAGCTCGAGGAACTCGAGGCGCGGCTGCGGCACGCCGAGGCCGAACAGTCCGAGGTGGGCAGCGAATCCGCCGGCACCGAAACCGCGGGGTACGCCCGCGAGGAGGCCGCCGCCGCGCTCGCCGAAGCCCGGACCATGGAGGTCGAGGCGCGCCTGAGCGTGCGCACCGCCGAGGAACGCGCGGAGTCGGTGCGCGGCAAGGCCGACGGGTTGCGCCGGGCCGCGCGCGCCGAACGCGAGAACCGGGCCCGCGCCGAACGCCAGCACGCCGCGCGTACCCGCGCCGCCGAGGTCGCCGCCACGGTCGCGGACTCCGCCGAGCGGATCGCCGCCCAGCTGGAGAAGGTCGTGGCCGAGGCCGCGGCCCGCCGCGACGAATTGGTGCGCCGCCGTACCGAATTCGCCGCGCAGGTGGATCAGACCAAGGAGCGCGCCCGCGCGCTCAACACCCAGCTCGCCCAGCTCACCGACACCGTGCACCGCGACGAGGTCGCTCGCGCGCAGGCCGCGCTGCGCATCGAACAGCTGGAAGCGACCATCTCCGAACAGTTCTCGCTCGCGCTGGACGATCTCATCGGGGAGTACGGTCCCGACACCCTCACCCCGCCCTCCGCGGTCGAGATGATCGAGTACGAGCAGGCCCGCGAACGCGGCGAGGCGGTCACCGAACCGCAGCCCATGCCGTACGACCGGCCCACCCAGGAACGCCGGGCCAAGCGCGCGGAGAAGGACCTGGTCACCCTGGGCAAGGTCAATCCTCTTGCGCTGGAGGAGTTCGCGGCGCTGGAGGAGCGGTACAACTTCCTGGCCACCCAGCTCGAGGACGTCAAGAAGGCGCGCCAGGATCTGCTGGACGTGGTGGCCGAGGTCGACGCCCGCATCCTGCAGGTGTTCACCGAGGCGTGGGAGGACGTGGAGCGCGAGTTCGTCGGGGTGTTCGCCAAGCTCTTCCCCGGCGGTGAGGGCAGGCTGCTGCTGACCGATCCCGCCAACATGCTCACCACCGGCATCGAGGTCGAGGCCCGCCCGCCGGGCAAGAAGGTCAAGCGGCTCTCGCTGCTGTCCGGCGGCGAGAAGTCGCTGACCGCGGTCGCGTTGCTGGTGGCCATCTTCCGGTCGCGGCCGTCCCCGTTCTACGTGATGGACGAGGTCGAGGCCGCGCTCGACGACACCAACCTGCGCCGGCTCATTACACTCTTCGAACAGCTGCGGGAGAAGAGCCAGCTCATCGTGATCACCCATCAGAAGCCGACGATGGAGATCGCCGACGCGCTCTACGGCGTCAGCATGCGCGGTGACGGCATCACCCAGGTCATCTCCCAGCGGTTGCGCGGGGAGAACCTGGTGGGCGCGGCGACCTGAAGGCCGAATCCCGTTGACCGGGAGTGAAATACCCGACAGCGCGAGTATGTGAAACATGATCACGTAGCTATGGATGGCCGAATACTGTCCGGTGACCATGAAGCGTTCTATTGCAGGTATCGCCCTCGGTGTCGCCGCCGCCCTTGCTGTTCCGGTCCCCGCGGCGCTGGCCGATACGGGTTCCTCCTCGCTCTCCGGCGGCACCGGATCGTCGTCGCTGTCCGGTGGCACCGGGTCCTCCTCGCTGTCGGGCAACGGCGGGACCAAGCCCAGCTACGACCAGTGGATCGCGGACGTCACCGTGGTGGCCGACGAGGCGCGGGCGTACCTGAGCACGCGGCTGCCGGCCGCGGGCAAGCCCGCCATCGTGTTCGACATCGACAACACCACGCTCGAGACCACCTACAACGCCGCGCCCATCACCCCGGCCATCCCGCCCATGCTGGCGCTGGCGCAGTGGGCCAAGTCCCAGGGCGCCGCACTGATCTTCGTGACCGGGCGGCCCGCGCTCATGGGCGTCTACACCCAGGCCAACCTGCAGGCGGTCGGGTACACCGTGGAACGGCTGTACGGCACCCAGCCGCAGACCCTCTCGGCCGGTTCGGCGGGGCTCGAGGCGTACAAGACCGCCAGCCGCATCGACATCGAGTCCCGCGGGTACACGATCGTCGCCAACATCGGGAACAGCGCTTCGGACCTGGCGGGCGGGCACGCCGAACGCACGTTCAAGCTGCCGGACTACGACGGCGCGCTGAACTGACGAGCCGAGCCCGCGGCTCAGGCTGCCGACGCCCCCGGGATTGTCCCGGGGGCGTTTTCGTTGACCCGGGCCCCCGCCGCCCGCGCGGAACCTAACCCGCCAGGCGCGCTTTGATCTGTGCCGCACCGGTTTCGGTCAGCCAGTCGTCGAAAGTGCGCAGGCCCGGGTGGATGTCGCGGACCGCGGCGATGTCCGCGTGCCAGCCCTTGCCCGCGTGCGCGGTGAGCCAGACGTTGGTCACCTCGGGGCCGAGTGCGCGGGCCTGGGCCTCGGTCACCTCCTCGTATTCGACGGGGTGCCCGGTGCTTTCGGCGATGCGGGCCGCCGCCGCGACCGGGGTGGGGTCGTCGCCCGCCAGTTCCAGCACGAGGCCGTGGAAGCGGTCCGGGTCGGTGAGCGCCAGCGCGGCGATGGCGCCCACGTCGGCGAGGGCTATCACCTGCAGCGGGGCGTCGGCGACGAACAGGTGCCGGTGCAGCCCCGCGTCGGTGAGGCCGTCCACCGGGGAGTTCCGCAGGAGATAGTTCTCCATGAAGCGGACCGGCCGCAGGATGGTCCACCGTAATTCGCTCGCGCGCAGCGCGCCTTCGATCCGGCGCTTGCCGTGCGCGCCCCACGGGCCTTCCTCCTGCAGACTGGCGACACCCGTGAAGACGACGTGGTCGATACCCGCGGACCGCGCCGCCGCGATGAACGCGGTACCGCGCCCCGCCTCCAGTTCGGTGTCCCACGCGCCCGCGGCATAGGTGGCGGGCGGCACCAGCAGCGCCGCGCTTACTCCCGACAGCGCCGCCGCGAGGGTCGCCGGGTCGTCGAAGTCGCCGACGGCCAGTTCCGCGCCCGCCGCGGCGAGCGCACGGGCCGCTGGAGCGTCCGGGTCGCGCACCAACGCGCGCACCGGGATTCCGATATGCAGCAAATGTCGGGCTGTCGCTCCGCCCTGCTGTCCGGTGGCCCCGGTGATGAGAATCGGATCTCGTTGAACAGACATGAAGTTCGCTCTCCTGGATAGTATTCGGGTCGAGCAACCCGTATCCGGACGCTACGTCCGCCCCGCAGCCCCGCCCACCCCCGCGACGAGAGCCCGTAACGAAATGACCACCCCCCGCGCCTCCCGCTCCGGCCCCGCCTCCACCCCGCCACCCTCGCCCCCCGCCGCCTCGCGCGTCCTCCAGCCGCCCGCTGCCGGGACCGGCGCCGCCCACGATCCCTACGGCCTGAGCCCCCACCTCGCGTCCGGTGTGCGAGCCGATCGTGGCCCGGCCGCCCGGATTCCGGCCCTCCCCGGCATCGGTTCGGCGGCACCGGCTTCCGGCACCGAGGTTCCTGGCCACCGGCCCACTGTGCCGACGTCCACCCACCCGGACTCGAGTACAAGTGCCGGGAGCACCAGGGCTGACGTGCGGCCCAGGGCTGCTGGTCGCGGAACGGATCGCGGCTCGGGTGCGCCGTCGCCTGGTCGCTCGGGCGCCGGGCCCGTGCGCGGCGGCGCGAGTTCGGGGCTCGATGTGCGGGTCGGAGTTCCTTCGGAGATCGGTTCGAGGGCAGCGGCTTCCGGTGCCGCGGGTTCGGCCGCGAGCATCCGGGCCGACGCGCGGCGTAACCGGGCGCTGGTGCTGGCCGCGGCGCAGCGGGCGTTCGCTACCGAGGGGGTCGACGTCTCGCTGGCCGAGATCGCGCGGCGGGCGGGGGTGGGGGCGGGGACCGTGCACCGGCACTTTCCGGCCAAGGCCGAACTGCTCGAAGCCGTGCTGCAGCAGCGGATCGACCGGCTCACCGCGGTCGCCGTCGGGTACCGGGACGCGGCGGATGCCGGGGTCGCGTTCTTCGCCTTCTGTACCGAGGTGGTGGTCTCGACCCCGGGCAACCAGGAGTTGTGCGAGGTCACCGCGCAGGATGGGTGGCCGAGTCCGGTGCTGCGCCAGGCGGGGGAGCGGTTCCACCTCGCCCTCGGCGAGTTGCTGGACAGCGCGCACGCGGCCGGCGCGGTGCGGGCGGACCTCACCCTCGAGGACGTGCTGGCGCTGTTCACCGGATGCGTTGCCATCCAGCACCTCTCACCCGGTCAGCGGGCGCTGTCCCGGGGCGCGGGTCTGGTGCTGGAGACCATGCGACCGCCCGCCGGGACCGTTGTCACGAAAGCCGGAACTCGCACCCGGCTCCGTAACGAAACCTCGTCGCGTAACGAAACGCGGCACTGCCCCATCTGCGTCGCGCCCCTGCCCGCCGGGCGTTCGGGCCGCCCCGCGCGGTACTGCTCACCCGCCTGCAGGCAGAAGGCGCACCGCCGCCGGCGTTCGCTCGAAAACTGCTGACGCACCGGACATCCGCTTTCCCGTCACGTGAAAGTGACTGATGTGCATACCAATTCGTGACCAGCGGAGGCGACCGAAATGCCCCGGTCCGGCAGTAGGCTTCGCTGCGTGGTTTGGGTGTCTGCGATCGCTTTCGGCGTCGCGTGGTGGCTCGGTTGGTATCTCCTGGCTCGCGATTCGCGGAAGCCGGCCTTACGCCGGGCCGGAATCGGATTGCTCGCGTACGCGGCGGCGGTGGTCGCCGATCGCCTCGTCGGCGGAGAACCCTGGTTCGACGGATTGCACGTGGTGCTCGTCAGTTTGCCCGCGGTGGCCTGGAGCGGCGTCTTCGTCGCCCTGCTGCCCGACCGCTGGAACGCGCGCGCGGACCGGTTGTGGCGGCTGATCTTCCTGCCGATCTGCGGATTCGCGGCGATGCCGGGCGCGGCGGGCCTGATGCCCGCCGCCTACCTGCTGGGCACCCTGGCGATCATGGCCCTGCTCGGCACCATGCTGGCGGTGCTCGGCCGCCAATGCGACTGGGCCGAGGACTCCCGCCGTCCGGTCGCCAGCCTGTTCACCACCGGCGCGCTCATGTTCGGGCTCACCGCGGCGCTGATCCTCCTCGGCTTCAATGTGCTACCGCACAGCGGCATGCTCGCGGCGCTCGCGGTGGATCTGGTGCTGCTCGGGGTGGGCCTGGCGGTGCTCGACGCCTTCGACGAGGGCGAGGAGCTGTACCCGGACATGGCGCACTCCCTGCTGATCTCGGCCGTCACCGCCGCGGTGTTCGGCGGTCAGGCCGCCGTCGTGCTCGTCCTGGTCGGGGAGCGGCCCGCGCTGGTCGCCCTGTTCTTCGGCACGATCGCGGCGTCCGTCCTCATGCGGGTGCTCGAGGCGCCGCTGCACACGGGCATCGACCGCCTGGCCTTCTCCTCCAGGCCGCACCTGCGCGCGATCCGCACCGAACTGCGTACCACCGCGAAGTCCCTGCCCCGCAAGGCCTCCGGCACCGAGCCCTGCGCGGTGCACTGATCGAGTAGGGCCGGGCGCGCCAGGGTTCGGTGCCGAACATCCGGTGGCCGTGGGCCGTTCGGCGAACGCCGGCGGCGCAGGCCGGTCGGATGTTCGCGGAAGCGACCGGATCGCGGTCGAGCCACGACCGAGCCGTGCCCGGGAATCACGGTGCGCGACAGGGCGCTCCGTATGCCGCACCCGCGGTGATCGGCGTCGCCCCCGCCAGCACCCGGTGTGTTCGCTCCGCTGGACGCCCGCGGCTCAGAGCAGGTCGCTGACGTCGTTGGGCACGTCCACCGCGTACTTGCGCAGCGTTTCCATGGGCACCACCTCGAGCGCGTTCTCGTGGGTGGCGGCCAGCACCACCGGCGCCGCGACACCGTCCTCGTGCGCGTGTAGCCAGCGCACCGCCACCACACACCAGCGATCACCCGGCTGCAGGCCCGGGAAGTTGTTCTCCGGGCGCGGCGTCACGAGATCGTTGCCGATCGATTTCTGGTGATCCAGGAATTCCGCGGTCACAACGGTGCAGACGGTGTGGCTGCCGAGATCTTCGGGCCCGGTGCTGCAGCAGCCGTCCCGGTAAAAGCCGGTGAGAGGATCGGTGCCACACTCCTCCAGCGGTCCCCCAAGCACATTTCGATCGGTCACGCCGCCGATCCTATTGTCTCGGTGTCGCATTCGCCGCTCCTTCCGAAGTGTGGTGCGTTGTCAAGCAGACCGGTCGGTCGTAGGTTTGCCATAAGGCGTGTCCGGCGGCGTGTCGATAGCGTTCACGTACCGATGTGTGCTACATGACACACCCCGTGAACTCGTCGGTAGGTGCGTGAATCGGGCAACACTCATCCCTCTGAGAGGATGGCCGCGTGACTGCACAAGCCTGGATCCTCATCGCCGTTATCGCCGCGGTCCTGCTGGTGGCGTTCGTCTCGGGATTCGTCCTCGCCAAGCGGCGGCGTATCTCGCTGACCCCGCCCGCCGAGGCGAAGCCCGAGCTGACCGACAAGTCGGGCGGCTATACGGCCTCGTCGGGATTCAGTTTCAGTCAAGGCGGCGGGACGGCGACGCTCCCGGCCCCGGCCCCCGAGCCGCTGCCCCGGACCGCGCCCGCGCCCGCCGAGCGCACCGAGACCGAGGGACAGCCCGCGGTCGGCGACGACGCCGCGGTGCCGCGCGACTCCGGCCGTCGCGGCATTCACGACGTCCGCCTGCCCGATCCGGTCCAGGGCCCCGAGCGCGCGCCCGAGGACGCCGACGCGGTCGAGACCGGGCAACCGGCGAGCGACGCCGCCACCGCTCCGGCGGAGACCCCGGCTCCCGCGACGCCCGAGGTTCCCGAAGCCCCGGCCGCCCCCGAGACCGCCGCGCCCGCGGCGGAGGCGGCCGCCACCGCTCCGGCCGAGCCGATCGCCCCCGAAGCTCCCGCGGCCCCCGAAACGCCCGCAGCCCTCGAAAAGACCGCGCCGCCCGCCGAATCCACTCCGGCCGAGCCGGAAATCCTCATCCCCGAGATCGAGCCGACCGCGGGCCGCCTGACCCGCCTGCGCGGCCGGTTGTCCCGCTCGCAGAACGCGGTCGGCAAGTCCCTGCTCGGCCTGCTCGGCGGCGGTGACCTGGACGAGGACTCCTGGGAAGAGGTCGAGGACACCCTGGTCATGGCCGACCTGGGCACCGCGGTCACCGCCACCATCGTGGCGCGCCTGCGCGAGGAGATGGCCCGCAGCACCGTTCGCACCGCCGACGACGCCCGCGCCGTCCTGCGCCGGGTGCTGATCGAGGCCCTGCGCCCGGAGCTGGACCGTTCCATTCGCGCCCTACCGCACGACGACCACCCGTCCGTGCTGCTGGTGGTCGGCGTGAACGGCACCGGAAAGACCACCACCACCGGCAAACTCGCGCGCGTGCTGGTGGCAGACGGCCGCCGGGTGCTGCTGGGCGCGGCCGACACCTTCCGGGCCGCGGCGGCCGATCAGCTGCAGACCTGGGGTGAGCGCGTCGGCGCGGAGACCGTGCGCGGTAAGGAAGGCGCCGATCCGGCCGCCGTCGCGTTCGATTCGGTGAGCGCCGGCATCGATCGCGGCGTGGACGTGGTGCTCGTCGACACCGCCGGCCGCCTGCACACCAAGACCGGTCTGATGGACGAGCTGGGCAAGGTCAAGCGCGTGGTGGAGAAGAAGGCCGCCGTGGACGAGGTGCTGCTGGTGCTGGACGCTACGGTGGGCCAGAACGGGCTCACGCAGGCGCGGGTCTTCGCCGAGGTCGTCGACATCACCGGTGTTGCCCTGACGAAGCTGGACGGTACGGCCAAGGGCGGCATCGTCTTCCAGGTGCAACATGAACTCGGCGTTCCGGTCAAACTGGTCGGTTTGGGTGAGGGCGCGGACGATCTCGCACCCTTCGAACCCGGGGCTTTCGTCGACGCGCTGCTGGGCTGAACGGCCCGGAACCACGCGCATCAGGGGAAACACCGACATCCTCACAGCACCCGCGTAACAGTGGTGCGACGTTGGAAACCTGACCGCAACAGTGCAATCTCATCCGTTCACCTAGGTGAAACGCGGCAGGATCACGGAGGAAACACCGACTGAGGAACCTCATTGCAGGCTCGATTTGCCGGATTCGGCAGAGCCAGATGATGAGGAGGAACTAGAGGTGGCGTTTCCGTTAACCGGTGCACCTGACGCCGGAGACACCGCATGGATGCTGGCCAGCGCCGCACTCGTGCTGCTGATGACCCCGGGTCTGGCATTCTTCTACGGCGGCATGGTCCGTGCGAAGAACGTGCTGAACATGATCATGATGAGCATCAGTGCCATGGGCGTGGTAGCCGTCCTATGGGTGCTGTACGGCTTCTCGATTGCCTTCGGTGAGGACAAGGGCAATCTGATCGGCGATCCGACCCAGTACTTCGGACTGAAGGGTCTGATCGGCGGCACGTACCTCGCCAGCACGGCCGAGGACGGCGCGACGACGGCGGCGAGCATTCCGCTGGCCGGTACGATCCCGCTCACGGTCTTCGTGGCCTTCCAGGCCATGTTCGCGATCATCACCGTCGCCCTCATCTCGGGTGCTGTCGCCGATCGCCTGAAGTTCGGCGCCTGGCTGCTCTTCGCCGGCGTGTGGGCCACCGTGGTCTACTTCCCGGTCGCGCACTGGGTCTTCGCCTTCGACGGCGTCACCTCCGAGACCGGTGGCTGGATCGCCAACAAGCTCAAGGCGATCGACTTCGCCGGTGGCACCGCGGTCCACATCAACGCCGGTATCGCCGCGCTGGTCCTGGTGCTGGTGCTGGGCAAGCGCAAGGGCTGGCCGCAGACCC
The DNA here is from genome assembly GCF_053645575.1 of Nocardia sp. NPDC055321. Lineage (NCBI taxonomy): Bacteria > Bacillati > Actinomycetota > Actinomycetes > Mycobacteriales > Nocardiaceae > Nocardia > Nocardia sp. NPDC055321. The sequence continues at coordinate 23,749 of NZ_JBSHMS010000021.1, read as the reverse complement.
CCATGCGCCCGCACAACCTGCCGTTCGTCATGCTCGGCGCGGGTCTGCTGTGGTTCGGCTGGTACGGCTTCAACGCCGGTTCCGCGGTGGGCGCCAACGGTATCGCCGGCGCCACCTTCGTCACCACCACCGTCGCCACCGCCGCGGCCATGCTCGCCTGGCTCCTGGTGGAGAAGCTGCGCGACGGCAAGCCGACCTCGCTCGGCGCGGCCTCGGGCATCGTGGCCGGTCTGGTCGCCATCACCCCCTCCTGCTCCTCGGTGAACGTGCTCGGCGCCCTCGCCATCGGCGTCATCGCCGGTGCGCTCTGCGCCCTGGCCGTCGGCCTGAAGTTCAAGTTCGGCTTCGACGACTCGCTCGACGTGGTCGGCGTCCACCTCGTCGGCGGTATCGTCGGCACCCTGCTGGTCGGCCTGTTCGCCGCGCCCGAGGCCCCCGCGGCCGTGGCCGGTCTGTTCTACGGCGGCGGCTTCGAGGTCCTGATCAAGCAGGCCGTCGGCGCCGGTGTGGTTCTCGCCTACTCGGGTATCGCCACCCTGATCATCGCCCTCGCCATCAAGTTCACGATCGGGCTGCGGGCCGATGAAGAATCCGAGTTCGTCGGCATGGACGAGTCGGAGCACGCGGAATCGGCATACGATTTCGCTGCTGTGGGTGGCACGGCACGTACCACCGCCGTCAAGGAGGCATGACGCATGAAACTGGTAACCGCAATCGTCAAACCGTTCACGCTCGAGGACGTGAAGTCCGGTCTGGAGCAGGCGGGCGTGCTCGGCATGACCGTCAGCGAGGTCCAGGGCTACGGCCGCCAGAAGGGCCACACCGAGGTGTACCGCGGTGCGGAGTACTCGGTGGATTTCGTCCCGAAGGTCCGGGTCGAGGTCGTCGTGGACGACGCGTCGGTCGAGAAGGTCGTCGAGGTCATCGTCGAGGCCGCCCGCACCGGCAAGATCGGTGACGGCAAGGTCTGGGTCACCCCCGTCGAGGGTGTCATCCGGGTCCGCACCGGCGAGCGTGGATCCGACGCTCTCTGAGCGAACACGGATCCGAGCTCGCTGAGCACTGAAGATCGATGAGCGGCGGCCCCGCTCCCGCCCGGCTCACCCCGGCCGGGACGGGGCCGCCTCCGTGCTTTCCCCGGGCGAGAGGTTCCGGACGGCGCACGACGCGCCCGGGACGCCGAACTGAACGAGGTGGGTAGTTGTGGGATTCGAGCAGGCACGCGACGAGCAGGGTTCGGGCGCCAAGTCCAATGGGGCGTCGGATCTGGTCCGGGCGCGCACCCAGTTGCTCGCCGAGCATTCCGCCCACGGGCGCAGCTCCCGGCTCGATCCCGAGGCCCTGCGCCAGGCCCTGGTCGATCTCTTCGAATTGTGGCTGACCACCAAGGCTTCCGAGGTCGGCATCACCGCCGACAGCGGGCTGGCCATCGTCGCGGTGGGCGGACTCGGCCGCCGCGAGATGCTGCCCTACTCCGATCTGGATCTGGTGCTGCTCTACGACGGCGTCGATCCCAAACGGGTGGCCGAGGTCGCCGATCAACTCTGGTATCCGCTGTGGGACGCCCACATCAAACTCGATCACAGCGTGCGCACCGTCCCGCAGGCGCTGCGGGTGGCCGCCGATGATCTGACCGCCGCCCTCGGCATGCTCGAGGCCCGCCACATCGTGGGCGACGAGGGGCTGAGCAATCTGCTGATCAGCGGTGTGCGCCGGGACTGGCGCACCGGAATCCGTTCGCGCTTCGACGCTTTGATCGCCCAGGCCGAGACCCGCTGGCGGCGTAGCGGGGAGATCGCGCACCGCGCCGAACCCGACCTCAAGAACGGGCGCGGCGGCCTGCGCGACATCCAGCTGCTGGACGCGCTGGCCATCGCGCAGCTGACCGACGCCATGCCGGGGCTCGGCCCCGACGTGCCCGGCGGGGGACTGCTGCAGGCGCATCGCCGCCTGCTGGACGTGCGCACCGAGCTGCACCGGGTGGCCGGTCGCGCACGGGACCAGCTGCGCGCCCAGGACGCCGATGAGATCGGCGCCGCGCTGCGCGTCGGTGACCGCTTCGATCTGGCCCGGACCCTGAGCGACGCGGCGCGCACGGTCAGCTATTCCGCCGACGTCGGGCTGCGCACCGCCGCCAACGCCCTGCCCCGGCGCGGGCTCGCCCGGCTGCGGCGCATGCCGGTGCGGCGCCCGCTCGACGAGGGCGTGGTCGAGCACGCCGGTGAGGTGGTGCTCGCGCGCGACGCGCGACCGCAGCGCGATCCCGGGCTGATCCTGCGGGTGGCGGCGGCCTCGGCGCAGACCGGGCTGCCGATGTCCGCGACCACGCTCAACCGGCTGTCCGAGGACGCGCCCGAACTGCGCGAACCGTGGCCGAAGGAAGCGCTCAACGATCTGCTGGTGCTGCTCGGCTCGGGTCGCGGCGCGATCGAGTCCATCGAGGCCCTGGATCGAACGGGCCTGTGGGGCAGGCTCTTTCCGGAATGGGGCGTGGTGCGCGATCTGCCGCCGCGCGATGCCATGCACACCTGGACCGTCGATCGCCATCTCATGGAGGCGGTGTCGCAGGCGGGCGCGCTCGCCACCCGGGTCGCGCGCCCGGACCTGCTGCTCATCGGGGCGCTGCTGCACGATATCGGCAAGGGGCGCACCGAGGATCACAGCGTCGTCGGCGCGGAACTGGCGACCTCCATCGGCCGACGGCTGGGGCTGTGGCCCTCGGACGTGCGTACGCTCTCGGCCATGGTCCGGCACCATCTGCTGTTGCCGGACACCGCGACTCGCCGCGATCTGGCCGATCCGGACACCGTGAACATGGTGGTCGAGGCGCTCGAGGGTGATTCGCAACTGCTCGAACTGCTGCACGCGCTGGCCGAAGCCGATTCGCTCGCCACCGGCCCGGGGGTCTGGAACGACTGGAAGGCCTCGCTCATCGGCGATCTGGTGCGCCGCTGCCGGCTCGCGATGGCGGGGGAGGAGCTGCCCAAGCCCGAGCCGATTCCGGAGGAGTTGCGCGTGCGGGCCGAAAAGGGCGGCGTCCACGTGGAATTGAAGCCGGGGCAGGGTCGCTACACCCATGTCGTCACCGTGGTGGCCCCGGACACCCCGGGGCTGCTCTCCGATGCCGCCGGGGTGCTCGCGCTGCATTCGCTGCGGGTGCTCTCGGCGAGTCTCGACGGTATCGGCGAATCGGCCATCGATACCTTCGTCGTCGCACCGCGATTCGGTGATCCGCCGGATCCGGGTCTGCTGCGCCAGGAATTGATCAGGGCCATCAACGGGGATTTGGATCTGGTTTCGGTGCTCGCGCGAAAGGAACGCGAGGCCGGTGGAACCCAGCCCAGTCCGTACGCGCAGGCGAAACCGCGCGTGATCTGGTTCGAGACCGCCGAACCCGGACGGGTGCTGCTGGAATTGCGCGCCGAGGACCGTATCGGTTTGCTGAGTCGTTTGGCTGCCGCGCTCGCGGAATCGGGCGCCAACGTGTGCTGGGCCAAGGTCGGGACCATGGGCGCGGCGGTCGTCGACTCGTTCTGCCTGGACCTCGGCGCGGCCGACACACCGGAACGCCGAGCCGAGATCGAGGCGGCGGTGCTGGGGGTGGTGCCTCCGCAACAACCGAAGAAATCGCCCGAATCGGACACGGAAAACGATTCAACCTCGATTTTCTGAACGATTGCTAGGAAGTTGGATTAGCTGGCAAACCAACTGTTTGCCAGTTAATCCGATTGTTGCACGCAATTAGCTGAAGTGCGGATAGCGTGATCCCCGGCACACCCTAATATCGCCTCATCCCGAGCTGTTACAGCCTTTGAGGGGAGCAGTTGGTGGCAATCGAAGTTGTTTCCGCGTCGACTATGACGAGTGATATGACCACGCACATTGCCCGCTGTGTCGGTGGCGACCGCTGGGTCGTCTCGTGGCTGCCCGGGCGAACACTGACCGGTCCGCAGGCGGTGACAGCCATGACCATCGCGGCCACCGTCACCGATCCGCGCGAACCATCCCGGGCCCAATGGGCCGTCCTGGACGGCCTCGCCCTCCAACTCGGCCTGACCGCCCGCGAAGCCGTCGGGATGGTCGCCGGCGAGCGCCACGACCTCCGTCGCCCGGTCGCTTCGCCGCGACCTCGCTCCCTGGAATAACGGCCCGCCGCGTTCCCCACTACCCTGGTATCTCGAGTGACGTCCCTCGAGATCAGGAGCATCGGTGTTCGAATCCCTTTCCGACCGGTTGGCCGGTGCCCTCAAGGACCTTCGCGGAAAGGGGCGCCTGTCTCCGGCCGATATCGATGCGACCGCGCGGGAGATCCGGCTCGCGCTGCTCGAGGCCGACGTCGCGCTGCCCGTGGTCCGCGCCTTCATCGCCAAGATCAAGGAGCGGGCCAAGGGCGCGGAGGTCTCGGCCGCGCTGAACCCGGCGCAGCAGGTCGTCAAGATCGTCAACGAGGAACTCGTCGGCATCCTGGGCGGCGAGACCCGGCGGCTGCAGTACGCGAAGAACCCGCCCACGGTCATCATGCTGGCCGGTCTGCAGGGCGCGGGTAAGACCACCCTGGCGGGCAAGCTCGCCAAATGGCTCAAGGGACAGGGACATCAGCCGCTGCTGGTGGCCTGCGACCTGCAGCGCCCCGGCGCGGTCACCCAGCTCCAGGTCGTCGGCGAGCGGGCCGGCGTGCCGGTGTTCGCGCCGAACCCGGGCACCTCCATCGGCGGCGGCGAGAACCCGCTGGGCGTCTCGGCCGCGGATCCGGTGCTGGTCGCGCGCCAGGGCATCGAAGAGGCCCGGAACAAGCAGTACGACATCGTGATCGTCGATACCGCGGGCCGCCTCGGCATCGACGCCGAGCTCATGTCCCAGGCCGCCGGCATCCGCGACGCGGTGAACCCGGACGAGATCCTGTTCGTGCTCGACTCCATGATCGGCCAGGACGCGGTCACCACCGCCCAGGCGTTCCAGGACGGCGTCGGCTTCACCGGCGTCGTGCTCACCAAGCTCGACGGCGACGCCCGCGGTGGCGCGGCGCTGTCGGTGCGCGAGATCACCGGCAAGCCCATCCTTTTCGCCTCCACCGGTGAGAAGCTCGAGGACTTCGACGTCTTCCACCCCGACCGCATGGCCAGCCGCATCCTAGGCATGGGCGACCTGCTCTCGCTGATCGAGCAGGCCGAGCAGGTCTACGACGCCAAGCAGGCCGAGGAGGCCGCCCGCAAGATCGGCTCCGGCGAGCTGACCCTCGAGGACTTCCTCGAGCAGATGCTGGCCATCCGCAAGATGGGCCCGATCGGGAACCTGCTCGGCATGCTCCCGGGCGCGGGCCAGATGAAAGACGTTCTCGCGCAGGTCGATGACAAGCAGCTCGACCGCGTGCAGGCCATCATCCGCGGCATGACCCCCGCCGAGCGCGACAACCCGAAGATCATCAACGCCTCCCGCCGCCTGCGCATCGCCAACGGCTCGGGCGTCACGGTCTCCGAGGTCAACCAGCTGGTGGACCGCTTCTTCGAGGCGAAGAAGATGATGGGGATGATGAGCCGCCAGTTCGGCCTGCCCGGCTCGCGCGGCGGCAACAACAAGAAGGGCAAGGGCAAGAAGGGCAAGAAGGGCGGCCGCGGCCCGACCCCGCCGAAGATGCGCGGCGGCTTCCCGGGGATGCCCGGCCTGCCGGGCGGCATGCCCGCCGGGATGCCGGATCTGGGCAACCTGCCCGCCGGGCTGAACGAGCTGCCCCCGGGCCTGGAGGGCCTGGATCTCTCGAAGCTGAATTTCCCGAAGAAGTAGTCGCGTAGCGACTCTGAATCGACCTCCGGCCCCGTCGAAATCGACGGGGCCGGGGGTGTTTTCGCGATCGGTCAGGTCGCCGTCGACGTCGGTTCCGGGCGGCGTCGGCGGCGGGCGCGGGCTATCTGTTCGGGATCCATCTCCGACTGGGACCAGGCCGCGGCGTACGCCAGGCTCGGGGCGCGGCCGGCGGCTATGTGGGCGAAGGCGCTGGCGGCGGCGCCCGGGCCGTCGCCGGCGGCTATGCGGTCGTAGAGGGCTCGGTGTTCGGAGCATTGTTCGGCGGCATCGCGATCGGCGGTCAGGCGGAAGAGCCACTCGGTGCGGGCGGCCAGGGGGCGCATCTGGGAACTGAGCAGGGGATTGCCCGCCAACTCGATGATTTCGGCGTGGAAGGCGGCGTTGGCGGGGGCTATGCGTTGCGGATCGCGGGCGTGGGTGGCCGAAACCGCCTCGGCGAGACTGGCTTCCAGGGGGCCGATCGTGGCGGGGGTGGCGTTCTCGGCGGCCAGGCGGGCGGCCAGGGACTCCAGGACCTCGCGGACATCGAAGAGGTGATTCACGTCGGCGGGGGTGAAAGGCGCTACCAGCGCGCCCTTTCCGGGCACGAGCAGGACCAGGCCCTCCGCGGCCAGCATGCGCAGCGCCTCGCGCAGCGGAATGCGCGACACCTCGAGCTCGGTGGCGAGATCGCGCTCCACCAGGCGCTGGCCCGGGCGCAGTTCGACGCCGACGATGCGCGCCTTGATCGACTCGTAGGCGCGGTGGCGTAGAGAACCTGGTTCCGTCACAACTCTCCACAGTATCGGGGCGCGGGGCGGGTTTTCCGGACCGAAACATGCGCGGAACGTTCATGCCACACCTGGGACCGACAGTTAACGGTATACCACTAACTGGAGGTTCGATCGTGGACACGGCCCTGCGGCTGACCGGCGTCAGCAAGAGTTTCGGTGCGGTGCGCGCGCTCTCGGACATCGATCTCACGGTCGCGCTCGGCGAGGTGCACTGCGTGCTCGGGGAGAACGGCGCCGGGAAATCGACGCTCTGCAATCTCGTCTACGGCGGCGCGGCCCCGGACACCGGCGAGCTGCTGCTGTTCGGCGAGCCCTACCGCCCGCGCCGCCCCGCCGACGCGCTGCGGCACGGAATCGCCATGGTGCACCAGCATTTCAGCCTGATACCCACCCTCACCGTCGGCGAGAACCTCCTGCTGGGCGGGGGCTCGCGCCTACGGTTGGCCCGCCGCGAACTCGCCGACCGCCTCGCCCGTATCGAAGCCGAATTCGGTCTGCGAGTGGCCCTCTCCGCCCGCGCGGAGGAACTCTCGGTCGGCGAGCGCCAGCAGGTCGAGATCGTGAAATGCCTGCTGCGCGAACCCCGCCTGGTTCTGCTCGACGAACCCACCGCCGTACTGGGCCCCACCGAGGTCGAGTCCCTCCTGGCCACCTGCCGCCGTATCGCCGACTCCGGCCGCGCGGTCGTCCTGGTCACCCACAAACTCGGCGAGATCGAGCAGGCCGGTGACTCGGCCACCGTCCTGCGCGGCGGGCGCGTAGCGGGATCCGGGCCGCTGAACTCCTTCAGCCGCGGTGAGTTGGTCGAGCTCATGGTCGGCCGCTCGCTCGCCGACCTGGATCAGACTCTGCTCACGGGCGTGGTGGTAGCGGACGCGATCCCGGATCGGGGCGACGACGGCGCGGGGGCGTCCGTCACGGCGACCGTCGATGCTGCGGCCGAACTCGGGGAAGCCGACCCCGCCGCGCGGGCCGGGATGGTTACCTACGCCGGGGCGAACAGCGGCGATCCGGACCGGGCCACCGGGCGCGATGTGCCCGGGCACTTCCGTCCGAGTTCGGCGCCGCCCGGTGGAGAGCCCGGTGTGGCTGGGCCCGCGGCCGATGTCGCCCCGGTGTCCGGCGGGGCGGCTACCGAGCTCCGCCCCGCTGCGCCGGCACCTGAGACTGATCGGCGCACAGCCGATTCCGCCGCCACGCCGCCGGTGCTTCGCACCATCGGCCTGCGCCTGACACGCCCCGACGGCGCCGCCGCCCTGGACGGCATCGAGTTGGAGTTGCGGCCGGGCGAGATCACCGGCATCGCGGGCGTGGAGGGCAACGGTCAGAGCGAACTGGTCGCGGTCCTGAGCGGTGCCCGCCGCCCCGACGCGGGGCAATTCCTGCTGGGTGCAACCGATCTCACGCACGCCACCCCCGCCGCCCGGACCGCGCAGGGCCTGGGCGTGATCCCCGAGGACCGCCACCACGAGGGCTGTGTCCCCGCGATGACCGTCGCCGAGAACCTCACCCTCGGCCGCCTCACCGAATTCCGCCGCTACGGTCTGCTCGACCGCAAAGCCATGGACGCCAACGCGACCCGTGCGATTGCCCACCACCGCATCAAAGCCTCCGGCCCGCGCGCGCCCATGCGCACCTTGTCCGGCGGCAACCAGCAAAAAGTTGTGGTCGCAAGGGAATTGGCTCTCCCCGGCCTCCGCTGTCTCATCGCAGCCCAACCCACCCGCGGCCTGGACCTCGGCGCGGTGGACGCCGTCCTCACCCTTCTGCGCGAAGCCGCGGCGGCGGGCACCGCGGTCCTGCTCGTATCCCACGAACTCCCCGAACTCCTGACCCTCTGCGACCGGATCCTGGTCGCCTACCGCGGCCGCCTCCTCGGCCCGGTGGCCCCCACCGATCCCGCCGCCCGAGAGAAGATCGCCCACCTCATGCTCGGAACAGCCGCATGACCGCCGACGCCCGTAAGGGCTCGCCGGCTCGCCCGCCTCGCGCAGGGGACGAGGCTCACGGTGCCGAGTCACACGGTCTCAACTCGGAGCCGCCGATCTCGATGCGGCGCGCGGGACATACCGACGTGGCCGCACCTGCCGATGCGCGGACCGACGCACCCGCCGACGCTCACGGTGCCGAGTCACACGGTCGCAACTCGGAGCCGCCGATCTCGATGCGGCGCGCGGGACATACCGACCTGGCCGCACCTGTCGACGCGCGGACCGACGCACCCGCCGAGATCTCGGGAAGCGCGGTTCTTCCGCTCGTGGCCCAGGATGCCGAGGGGGCGGGGAACACGCGAGGTTCCGGGCCGGTTCCCGCTGCCTCGGGCGACGGGCCCACGCGGAAGACCGGACCCGCCACCGAATTCGGGCCCGAGATGCCGGACGTGGCGTCTCGCGACAGCGAATCTGCCACCGGTGTCGTGCCCCTGGCGGCCGACGCGGCCGAGGATGCCCGCACGCCGGGTACGCCGGACGGCCGGTCGGTCGTGGCCAGGCTCCGCAAGACGGCGAAACTTGTTCCCGCACCGAACCTCACACGTGATCTCGCCGTCTACGGCGGCGCGGTGGCGGCCGCACTGGCCGTCGGCCTGGCGCTCGTACTCGGCGGAGGCGCGTCGCCCGCCGCCGCCGCGGATGCCCTGTGGGAGGGGATGTTCGGGACCCCGTACGCGTTCGGCAGCGCGCTGAACATGGCGGCGGTGCTGGCGTTGATCGGCACCGGGTTCACGGTCGCGCACCGGGCCGGGCTGGTCAACGTGGGCGGGGAGGGCCAGCTCGCGCTCGGGGGGATCGCGGCCGCCGCCGTCGGGTTGTGGCTGCCCGCCGGAGCGCCCGCGGCCGTGGGGGTTCCGCTCGTGCTGGCGGCCGGATTCGTGGCGGGCGCGGCGTGGGCGGGCATCGCGGCCGGGCTGCGGGTGCGGCGGGGGACCAGCGAGGTGATCACCACCCTGCTGCTGAACTTCGTCGGACTAGGGCTGGTCACGCTCGTCGTGCACGAGGCCGGACTGCTGCGCCAGCCGATCACTTCGTCGGAAACCCTGCCGCAGTCCGCGCCGCTGCCGGAGGGCGCGCGACTGCCGCTCCTGGGCATCGAGGGCTCGCCCGCCACCATCGCGGTCGTGGTGGCGGTGGTCGCCGCCGTGATCACCGCGATCGTGTTGCGGCGCACCGCGACCGGCACCCGGCTCACCGCCGTCGGGCAGTCAGAAGCCGCGTCGGCCCGGCTCGGGATCGGCGTGCACCGGCTGCGGTTCAGCGCGCTCGCGGTGGCGGGCGGGCTGGCCGGGGTGGCCGGGGCGGGCCTGGTCGCGACCGTTCCCTACGTGCTCGCCGAGCATTTCACCTCCGGGTACGGGTTCGCGGGCCTGGTGGTCGGGCTGCTCGCGCGCGGCTCGCTGACCGCGGTCGCCGGAATCTCGCTGGTGTTCGGACTGCTCGCCTCCGGCGGCATCAATCTGCAACTGGCGGCGTCGGTTCCGGCCTCCTCGATCCAGGTGGTGCAGAGCGTGCTGATCATCTTCGTCGCCGGTGCGGTGCTGTTGCGTAAGGAGAACAGACGATGAGCGCCATCGGAGAACTGCTCGACGGCGGTGTGCGACTGGCGATTCCGCTCGCGGTCGCCTCGGCCGGCGAGCTCGTCAGCGAACGCGCGGGCGTGCTGAACCTCAGCGTCGACGGCATGATGCTGACCGGCGCCTTCGCGGGCGCGGTCGGCGCGCACAGCTCCGGCAGCGCGCTCGTCGGGGTGCTCTGCGCCCTGGTGGCCGCCCTGCTGGTCGCGGTCATCCAGGCGGTGCTGAGCGTGGCGTTGCGGGCCGACCAGATCGTCACCGGCATCGCCGCCAACGCCCTGGCGCTCGGCGCCACGACCTACGGCGCGCGCCTGTATTTCACCGAGGGACGGGCGGTTCCGGGTTTCGACCGGCTCGCCATCCCTCTCCTCAGCGATATCCCGGTGATCGGCCGCGCCCTGTTCGCGCAGACCGCGCTCGGCTACCTGGCCATCGCGCTCGCGGTCCCGCTGGCCGTGGTGTTCTCGCACCGCACCGGCTGGGGCCTGGCGATCAGCGCCATCGGCGAGGACGCGCTCACCGCCGACCGATCCGGCTTGCCCGTCAAGGCTTTTCGCTACGCGGTCATCCTCGTCACCGGCATCGCCTCGGGTCTGGCCGGTGCGCACCTGGCGCTGGCCGACGTGCACGCCTTCACCGACAACATCACCGCCGGCGCCGGGTACCTCGCCGTGGTCGCGGTGATCGCCGGCAAATGGCGGCCCTGGCCGACCCTGCTGGCCTGCCTGCTCTTCGGCATCGCCCAGGCGCTGCAGTTCGCCGCGCCCGCGCTCGGCATTCACGTGCCGACGGCGGTCCTGGTCATGTCGCCCTATCTGCTCGCGGTGCTGGCGGTCAGCGGTCTGGTCGGCGCGAGCCGCGCCCCCGCCGCCCTCACCCAGCCCTTCCTCCGAGAGGCCAAAGCATGACCCTGATCCTGACGCGCTCCGACGTGCTCGCGATGATCACGCTGCCCGAGGTCATCGCCGCGGTACGCACCGCACACGCGGAACTGGCGCGCGGCGAGGCCGTGCTGCCCGCGCCGCCGGCCATGCGACTGCCCGGCTCCGATGCCGCCTTCCTGGTCATGGCGGCCGCGTCCCGCAGCGCCGGGATGGCGGCGGTGAAACTGCTCGCCGACGTCCCCGCCAACCGGGATCACGCACTGCCGGTGCAGCGTTCGGCGATTCTGGCGGTGAACACCGCGGACGGCGCCTGCGCGGCGCTGATCGACGGCGGCGCGGTCACCCGGTTCCGCACCGCCGCCGCGTCCGCGGTGGCGACGAAACTGCTCGCGCGCCCCGAGAGTCGCGTGCTCGGACTGATCGGCGCCGGCGCGCTGGCCCGCACCCACGTCGAGGCGCTGACCGCGGTGCTGCCGTTCGAGCGCGTCGTGGTGTGGAGCCGCACCGGTGCCACCGCCAAGGCTTTCGCGGCCGAGACGGGAGCCGAGGTAGCAGGTTCCCCGGCGGAGGTGGTGGCCGAGGCCGATGTGCTGTGCACCCTCACGCCCTCGAAAGACCCCGTGGTGCAGGGTGAATGGTTCCATCCCGGCTTGCATGTCAATGCCGTCGGGGCCCCGCCGCGCGCGGACCATCGCGAGATCGACAGCGAGGGTATGCGCCGTGCCCGCGTGGTGGTCGACAGCCGACTGTCCACGCTGCACGAATCCGGGGACGCGCTGATTCCGTTGCGCGCGGGCGTCTTCGGGCCCGACCACGTCGGGGACGAGCTCGGCGAGGTGCTCATCGGCGCGAAACCCGGCCGCACCGATCCCGCGCAGATCACCCTGTTCAACTCCCTCGGCGTGGGCCTGCAGGACCTGGCCGCCGCCCGCCTCCTCGTCGATATCGCCCGCCGCCGCGGCATCGGCACCGACATCGACCTCGCCGCATGACGAACCGCCCCGCCCGTATCTCAACCCCTCGAAGGAAGAACCATGAAGAAGATCGCTGTCGCCCTGCTGACCCTGGCCGTCGGCGCGTCCGTCGCCGCGTGCGGCAGTAGCGCCGAGGACACCGGCTCCAAGGTGAAAGTCGGGGTGATGTTCCCGGGATCCATCTCCGACGACGGCTTCATGCAGTCCGGGTACGAAGGCTATCAGCGACTGGAAAGCACACTGGGCGACAAGGTTTCGCTCACCAAGGTGGAGCAGGTCAGCACCGCCGACTACCAGCAGGTGCTCACCCGCCTCGCCTCGACCACCGACCTGGTCGTGTCCTTCGGCGGGCAGACCGATTCGGTGCTGCGCCAGGTCGCCCCCGCCTTCCCGAAGGTGAAGTTCGTCGAGATCGGCGGTCCCGCCGACGCGGCTCCGCTGAGCAATCTCGCCTACTACGACCCGGTCCAGGCAGACGGCGGGTTCCTCGCGGGCGCGTTCGCCGGGCTGACCACCAAGTCCGGGAAGGTCGCCTTCCTCGGCGGTATGGAACTGCCCGCGATCGTCAAGACCGCCAAGGCTTTCGAGCAGGGCGCCAAGCTCGCCAAGCCCGATGTCACCGTTCTGCCCCCGCAGTACATCGGCGACTTCAACGACGTCGCGAAGGCGAAGCAGGCCACCCAGGCCGGTATCGGCGCCGGCGCCGACGTCTTCGGCCAGCAACTCAACCTCGGCCACCAGGGTCTGGCCCAGGCCGCCAAGGAGGGCGGCGCGACGCTCGTCGGCGGGCCCCTGGTCAAGCCGTGCGGCTCCGAAGCCGCCTACGCCGCCTACGCGAAGCAGGACACCGGCGCCGAACTGGAATACGCCGTCAACGCCGTGCTGAACGACACCTTCAAGGCCGAACAGGTCCGATTCGGCATCGCCTCCGGCACCGGCGCTTCCGACCTGGTCGTCTGCACGAGCGATCCCGCCGTCACCGCCGCCATGGACAAGATCGAGAAGGACCTCGCGTCCGGCGCGGTCACCATCGGGTGACGGGTCGGGCGCCCGCCGCATCGTGACGGCGGCGCCCGGAACCCGGATTCGCCCGGGGTACGTGACGAAAGATCCACCCGAGCAAAGGAATCGGCATGCGGGTTCGTTCCTGATCGACAGGATGTGCCCGCATCGTCGTGCCGACTCGGTCCCGGCCGCAGCGGTGGCACGGGGCCGACCCGGAGCGGCGGACCCGCGGGGCCGACCCACTACGATGTGCGGAGGCCGAGACCAGGAGGTCGGACATGCGTCTGCATTTTCGCGGGGCGGTACTGCCCACCGGGGAATTCGTTGATCTGTGGGTGCACGACGGGGTGATCTCGTTCGAGCCCGTCGCGGACGCGGAGACCATTCACGCCTCGGGATGGATCGTGCCCGGCCTGGTCGACGCGCACTGCCACGTGGGGATCAAATACGGTGGCGGGCACGAGGATTCGGAAGGGGCCATCGCGCAGGCGGAGGTCGAGCGCGACGCCGGGGTGCTGCTGCTGCGTGACGCCGGGTCACCCATCGACACGCGCTTCGCCGACGAGCGGATGGATCTGCCGCGGATCGTGCGGGCGGGGCGGCACATCGCACGGCCCAAGCGGTACATCCGCGAGCTCGGGATCGATCTCGACGACGAGCGCGATCTGCCGGAGATCGTGGCCGAGCAGGCCCGGCGCGGCGACGGATGGGTGAAGATCGTCGGGGACTGGATCGACCGCGCGGTCGGCGACCTGCGGCCGCTGTGGTCCGACACCGTGCTCAAGGAGGCCATCGACGCCGCCCATCGCGAGGGCGCGCGGGTCACGGCACACGTGTTCGGCGAGGACGCGCTCCCCGGCCTGCTGAACGCGGGTATCGACTGCATCGAGCACGGCACCGGCCTCACCGACGACACCATCGATTTCATGGCCCGCCACACCGTCGCCCTGGTGCCGACCCTGATCAACATCGACACCTTCCCCGAGATCGCCGCCGGCGCGGGCAGATTCCCCGTCTACGCCGCCCACATGCGCGATCTGCACGCCCGCTCCCGCGAGACCATCGGCAAGGCGCACGAGGCCGGCGTCCCCATCTACACCGGCACCGACGCGGGCGGCTCGATCACCCACGGCCGCATAGCCGACGAGATCATCGCCCTGACCGGCGCCGGCTTCACCCCCCACGACGCCCTCGGCGCCGCCTCCTGGAACGCCCGCGCCTGGCTGAACCACCCCGCGATAGAGCCCGGTGCCCCCGCCGACTTCGTCGTCTACCAGGACGACCCCCGCGAGAACCTCGCCGTCCTGTCCACCCCCTCCTGGGTGGTCCTGCGCGGCCACGTCTACGACCGCCGCGACCCGGTGACTGCTTACCGCTGAGCGGGCCGTCGCTAAGTGGTCTCCGCCACGAGCTCGGTTCGCTCTTCTGGTCCATCGGTGGTCCCCGTTCGTGCCATGCTTGGGGGTGTACGACACCTGCGGACGAAACATCCGCAGTCTGCGAACTTGACATACAACGTCGATGAGCCAGTCTGCAGATGGAGCTGGAACCGGCGTCAATCTGTGTGATTGCTGTGGTGACACGACCGGACGGAAGTGACGATGACAGCGGAGGTTTCCACAATCCACCCCCTCGGCCCGATGACGCTGGAAGACTGGCTAGCCGAAGAGCAGCCGTCCGATGGATCTCGTCTCGAGCTCATCCTGGGGTACCTCTACATGACACCTGCGCCGACCGGGTCGCATCAGCACGCTTCGCTCGAATTGGCCGTTGTCCTGCGTACCGCGCTGCGGGCGGCCGGTCGAACCGACCTGCACGTCCTGCCGGGTATTGCCGTGAAGATCAGCACGGCCTTCCGGACCGGGGTCATTCCGGATGTCGCGGTCGTCTCCGGCGGTATCGACCGGGTCAGTTACGGGCCGGATGAACTGCTGTTGGCGGTGGAGGTCTGGTCTCCGGGAAACACCCGGGAGGAGCGCGATACGAAGATCGCCGGATATGCCGCCGCGCGCGTGCCTTACCTGTGGGTGGTGGAGCTACCGGCGGGGAAGCCCGCCAAGTTCTGCGGGTACAGGCTCGGGGAAACGGCGTATCGCCAGGAGGTCTATGCCGCGGCGGGTGAGTCCGTCATCGCGCCGGCGCCGTTCCCGGTCACGGTGGACACGGCGGATCTGCGCTGACGGTGGAATCCCGCTGAGTGGTGCCCAGTGGTCCAATCTCGTGATTCCGGTCGCCTCGAGAGTGTGAATGGGTCATGCTTCACACGTTCTGGAGTTCGACCCGATGAGGAGACCTGCTGTGGGTTCCGTGGAGACCGTGATCGCCGGTCTGATCGCTAGCATTGCCGCCAAGATGTTCCTCGGCAGTGTCGATTCGCTCAGCTCGTCGATCAGCGCCCGATAGCGCGCCCGACCGACCGACGGCCCGCCCGGTAGTCTTCGGACCCGGCGGGCCGAGTCGTTTTCGGGGGAGGCCCGCGGTACCGATGACAGGTGCGCGGAGGGCGATTTCTCGGGTTCGGGGCGGGTCTGGCAGAATGGCCCCTCGTCCTCATCGAGGAAAAGTGCAGCCCGTCTCCGGATACGTTCCGCGCGGCGGTCACACACTCAACGCAAAACCGGGCCCACCCCGTGTGGGCTGCTGAATTGCGGCCGTGACCACTCAGATCGCCCTCAGCGGCGGTCGCCACCGAAAGGCACAGCTAATGGCTGTTCGCATCAAGCTGACCCGCATGGGCAAGATCCGCAACCCGCAGTACCGCATCGTCGTCGCCGACGCGCGTACCCGCCGCGATGGCCGCGCCATCGAGTCCATCGGCATCTACCAGCCGAAGGAAGAGCCCTCGCTCATCGAGATCGATTCCGAGCGCGCCCAGTACTGGCTGGGTGTCGGCGCGCAGCCGACCGAGCCCGTGCAGCGCCTGCTGGAGATCACCGGCGACTGGCAGAAGTTCAAGGGCCTGCCGGGCGCCGAGGGCACCCTCAAGACCAAGGCCGCCAAGCCGTCCAAGCTGGACCTGTTCAACGCCGCGCTGGCCGCCGCCGACAGCGAGCCCACCGCCGAGGCCGTCACCCCGAAGAAGAAGGCCGCCAAGAAGGAAGAGGCCGCCGAGGCCGCTTCCGAGGCTGCCGAGACCCCGGCCGCCGAGTAATGACGGCCGTCGTCGCCGATGCCGTCGAACACCTCGTTCGCGGCATCGTCGCCAATCCGGATGACGTCAGCGTCGAACTGATCACCAGTCGTCGTGGCCGGACCGTCGAGGTGCACGTGCATCCCGACGATCTGGGCAAGGTGATCGGCCGGGGCGGTCGCACCGCCACCGCGCTGCGCACGCTCGTCGCCGGTATCGGCGGTAAGGGCATTCGCGTCGACGTGGTCGACACGGATCAATAGATGGAACTCGTCGTCGGGCGGGTCGCCAAGTCGCACGGTGTGCGCGGCGAACTCGTCGTAGAGGTCCGCACCGACGAGCCCGATCTGCGTTTCGCGCCCGGCGCCACCCTCGTGGGGCGGCTGCCGCGCGCGAAGCAGACGCAGAAGTACGTAGTGGAGTCGGCCCGGGAGCACTCGGGCCGGCTTCTCGTGCGTCTGGAGGGGCTCGTCCAGCGTGAAGCCGCGGATGCGTTGCGCGGCATGCTCTTCGTGATCGACTCCGCCGATCTGCCGCCCTCGGCGGATCCGGACGAGTACTACGACCACGAACTCGAAGGCCTCACCGTGCAACTGGGTGACGGCACCGTCGTGGGCACGGTGAAGGAAGTCCTGCATTCGGCTGCGGGAGAACTGCTTTCGATCAAGGCGTCGGAAGGTTTCCCCCCGGCGGGCCGAGAGATCCTGGTGCCCTTCGTGACAGCGATCGTGCCCACCGTCTCGATTGCGGACCAGCTGATCGTCATCGATCCGCCCGAGGGTCTGCTGGACCCGGAGTAGCGATGCGCATCGACGTCATCACCATCTTCCCCGAATACCTCGACCCCATGCGAACGGCCTTGCTGGGCAAGGCGATCGACAAGGGCATCCTCGAGGTCGGGGTGCACGATCTGCGCGACTGGACGCACGACGTGCACAAGGCCGTGGACGACACCCCGTACGGCGGCGGCCCCGGCATGGTCATGAAACCCACCATCTGGGGCGACGCCCTGGATCAGGTGTGCCCGGACGACGCCCTGCTGGTGGTTCCCACCCCGGCGGGCGTGCCCTTCACCCAGGCCACCGCCGAACGCTGGTCGGCCGAGCAACACGTCGTATTCGCTTGCGGCCGTTACGAAGGCATCGATCAACGGGTCTTCGACGACGCCGCGAAACGGGTGCGCGTGGAAGAGGTCAGCATCGGTGACTACGTGCTGATCGGCGGCGAGGCCGCGGTGCTGGTCATGACCGAGGCGTTCGTCCGGCTCATTCCCGGCGTACTGGGCAATCAGCAGTCGCACGAACAGGATTCGTTCTCCGACGGCCTGCTCGAGGGTCCGAGCTACACGCGCCCGGTGTCCTGGCGCGGCCTGGATGTCCCGGACATTCTGCTCTCGGGCAATCACGCCAAGATCGACGCGTGGCGGCGCGAGCAGTCCCTCGAGCGCACCCGCGCCCGGCGTCCGGATCTGCTGCCGCCCACCGTCGAATAGCCGGACATTCGCTGACATCGCGCACGTCCGCTCCCGCTAATACCCGGCAGCGGGCTGTGCTCGACCATCGCTCCCGCACCGCGAGTGATCTTCGCGCGCTTCGGGTTTGCGGTTGACCGCATCCGCCACAAACCGAATGACTGCGACGTTCCGGACAGTTCGGTGCGGCACTGTTCGGGCTTGTCGCCGGACGCCGGTAGTGTCTGCGAAGTGACGACAGCCTCCGAAACCGTCAGCGCAGACAGTGTCAATGCCCCGGGCGCGGGAACCGTTCGCCTAGCCAGCGTGGGTCGGCGTATCGCCGACGAACTCGGCGTGCGGGAGGAGCAGGTGCGCGCCGCCGTCGAACTACTCGACGCCGGGTCGACCGTGCCCTTCGTGGCCCGCTACCGCAAGGAGGTCACCGGCGGCCTCGACGACGCGCAACTGCGCACCCTCGACGAGCGCCTGCACTACCTGCGCGAACTCGACGAGCGCCGCGGCTCGATCATCGAATCCATCCGTGGCCAGGGCAAACTCGACGACGCGCTGCACGCGCAGATCATGCTCGCCGACACCAAGGCCCGCCTCGAGGACATCTACCTGCCGTTCAAACCCAAGCGGCGCACCAAGGCCCAGATCGCGCGCGAAGCCGGGCACGAGCCCGTGGCCGACGCCCTGATCGGCGACCCGACCACCGATCCCGCGCAGTACGACGCCGAACAGCTCGACGGCGCCCGCGCCATCCTGGTCGAGCGTTTCGCCGAGGACGCGGACCTGGTCGGTGAACTGCGCGAACTCATGTGGAACCGGGGCCAGGTCACCTCCACCGTGCGCGCGGGCAAGGAAGAGGCCGGCGCGAAGTTCGCCGACTACTTCGAGTTCAGCGAGCCGTTCGACAAGCTCCCCTCACACCGCATCCTCGCGCTGCTGCGCGGTGAGAAGGAAGAGGTGCTCACCCTGCACCTCGAACCCGACACCGAGGAACTCGAACCCGGCGAGCGGAGCGTCTACGAGGGCCGCATCGCCCACAAGTTCGGCATCGCCGCCCAGGGCCGCGCCGCCGACACCTGGCTGCTGGACACCGTGCGCTGGGCGTGGCGCACCAAGCTCCAGGTCAGCCTGGGCATCGACACCCGGATGCGGTTGCGCCAGTCCGCCGAACGCGACGCCGTCGACGTGTTCGCCATGAACCTGCGCGACCTGCTGCTGGCCGCGCCCGCGGGCACCCGCACCACCATGGGCCTGGACCCGGGCTTCCGCACCGGCGTGAAGGTCGCCGTGGTCGACGCCACCGGCAAGGTGGTGGCCACCGAGGTCATCTACCCGCACAAGCCGCAGGGCCAGACCGAGAAGTCCCTCGCCGTGCTCGGCGCGCTGGTCGCGCGCTTCGGGGTCGAGCTCATCGCCATCGGCAACGGCACCGCCTCGCGCGAGACCGACGCCCTCGCCGCCGAACTCATCTCGCGGATCCCCGAGAACAAGCCCACCAAGATCGTGGTCTCGGAGGCGGGCGCCTCGGTGTACTCGGCCTCGGCCTACGCCTCGGCGGAACTGCCGGACATGGACGTGTCGCTGCGCGGCGCGGTCTCCATCGCCCGCCGGCTGCAGGATCCGCTGGCCGAACTGGTGAAGATCGATCCCAAGTCCATCGGCGTCGGGCAGTACCAGCACGACATCTCCGAAACCCTGCTGGCGCGTTCGCTCGGCGCGGTCGTCGAGGACGCCGTGAACGCGGTCGGCGTCGACGTGAACACCGCCTCGGTGCCGCTGCTGTCCCGGGTCTCGGGCATCACCGGCTCGGTCGCGGAGAGCATCGTCGCGCACCGCGACGCCAACGGCCCGTTCCGCAGCCGCTCCGCGCTGCTGACCGTGCCGCGCCTGGGCCCCAAGGCGTTCGAGCAGTGCGCGGGCTTCCTGCGCATCCGCAACGGCGAGGATCCGCTGGACTTCTCCTCGGTGCACCCCGAGGCGTACCCGGTCGTGCGCCGCATGCTCGACGTCAGCGGCCGCACCGTCGGCGAACTCATCGGCAACACCACCGCGCTGCGCGCGCTGCGGCCCGCCGACTTCACCGATGAGCGCTTCGGCGTTCCGACCGTCACCGACATCATCGCCGAACTCGAGAAGCCCGGCCGCGACCCGCGCCCGGAGTTCAAGACCGCCGAGTTCGCCGCCGGCATCGAGAAGGTCGCCGACCTCGAGCCCGGCATGGTTCTCGAGGGCGTGGTCACCAACGTCGCGGCCTTCGGCGCCTTCATCGACATCGGCGTGCACCAGGACGGCCTGGTCCACGTCTCGGCCATGTCCCACACCTTCGTCAAGGATCCGCGCGAGGTCGTGAAGTCCGGTGACGTGGTGAAGGTCAAGGTCATGGAGGTCGACGTCCAGCGCCAGCGCATCGGCCTGTCCCTGCGCCTGGACGACGAGCCCGGCGCCGCCAAACCCGAACGCGGCGAAGGCCGTCCGCGCGGCGGCCAGGGCAATCGGCCGTCCGGTGACCGCCAGCGTCAGGGTGGTCAGGGCGGCGGCCGCCAGGGCGGCAATCCCCGTCAGGGCAACCAGTCCGGCGGCAATCGCCAGGGCGGTGGCCGTCCGCAGCCGGCGGCCTCCGGCTCCATGGCCGACGCCCTGCGCCGCGCCGGATTCGGTAAGTAGCACCGCACCTTTCGCTGGGCGGCACCGCGATCGCGGTGCCGCCCAGCGGCGTTCCCGTCGGCGGGGTGTGGAATTCCGGCGGACGGTAGAGCGGCCCGCCGGCACGATCTGTTCGCTGCCGGGCGTTCGCCGTTCTCCCGCGGTTCGCGGCGGCGTCGTGGGTGGTTCGGGCCGGTGACGGGCGGGATTTGCTGGGGGTTTGTGGGGGAGGGGTACCGTCGGGGATCCAGCGGCGAGTGGCCGGGCGACCGGCGGGCGAGTGCGGAGGCGATACGGGTATGGCGTTTCGGCGGTGGATGGAAGACACCGTGATCGCGGACGGGCGACTGCCGCTGGCCTGCCTGCTACTCGGTTTCATCATCGGGTTCGTGCTGATCCGGATCAGCGTGCGGCTCATCCGCAAGCAGGTGCGCTGGTGGCCGGGCAACGTGCGGGCCGGGGACGTGCACATCCACCACATGGTGTTCGGTGTGATCCTCGTGCTCAGTACGGGCGCGGGCCTGATCACCATGTACGAGAGCAGCGTCGGTGTGATCAGCCTGCTCGCGGCCTTCTTCGGGGTCGGGGCGGCGCTGGTGCTCGACGAGTTCGCGCTCATCTACTACCTGCGCGACGTGTACTGGGAGGAGCAGGGGCGCACCTCGGTGGACGCGGTCTTCGTCGCGGTCGCGGTGACGGGGTTGCTGCTGATGGGTTTTCATCCGCTGTGGCTGTTGGACATCAACGACTTCCGGAGCCAGTCCAATCCGGCCGAGCGCTGGGTGATCGCGCTGTTTTCGGTGGTGAACCTGCTGCTGGCCGCCATTGTCATTGCCAAGGGCAAGATTTGGACGGGCCTGTTCGGGATGTTCTTCCCGCCGCTGCTGTTCGTGGGCGCGTTGCGGCTGAGCCGTCCGGGCGCGCCCTGGGCGCGCTGGCGCTACGGCGAACGGCCCGGGACCATGCGCCGGGCCATGCGCCGCGAGCGCCGCTATCGCCGTCCGGTGATCGCCGCCAAGATCTTCGTGCAGGATCTGGTCGCGGGGAAGCCCGATGTCGATCACGTCCGCCGCGCGGCCGAGGAAGAATTGGCGCGCACCGTGATCGCGGCGCCGCCCGCTCCGCATTCGACGCACCGATCAGTTAGCCAGAAGATTGCTGAATGACCGTTGTCGTGCCAGGGTGTGGCATGGGCTACGTTGTCGGCGATTACCTGCTCGATCGGCTCCACGAACTCGGTGTCACCGAGATCTTCGGGGTGCCGGGCGATTTCAACCTGCACTTCCTCGATCACGTCGTCGCACACCCCGGCCTGCGCTGGGTCGGCAGCGCCAATGAGCTCAACGCCGGATACGCCGCCGACGGCTACGCCCGCCTGCGCGGCATCGGAGCCGTCGTCACCACCTACGGCGTCGGCGAACTCAGCGCGGTCAACGCCATCGCGGGCAGCTATGCCGAACACGTGCCCGTCGTCCACGTCGTCGGCGTGCCCGCCAAGGACATTCAGGCCAACCACCGCGTCATCCATCACACGCTCGGCGACGGCGACTTCCACCACTTCCGCCGCATCGCCGCCGAAGTCACCTGCGCCCAGGCCGATCTCGGCGCGGCCGACGCCTGCCAGGAGATCGACCGCGTCCTGAATTCGGTTCGCGTGCATCGCCGTCCGGGCTATCTCATGCTGTCCACCGATGTCGCGCGCCTCGAGGTCGCGCCCCCGGCCGCCCCGCTCGCGCCCGCCGCCGACTTCAGCAGCGACGGCGCGCGCCTGGCCTTCGCGCGCGCGGCCCGCGAATTCCTGGCCGACCGCCGGGTCACCGTGCTCGCCGACGTCTTCGTCGACCGCGTCGGGGCGACCGACGAACTCCGCGCGCTGCTGGCCATCGGCGAGGTGCCGCACGCCACCCTCGCCTGGGGCAAGACCGTCGTGGACGAGTCCGGGCCGCGCTTCGTCGGCGTCTACACCGGCGCCGCCTCACCCGAACCCGTGCGCGCCGCGGTGGAGGACGCCGAACGCCTGATCACCGTCGGCGTGCAGTACACCGACAGCATCACCGCCGGATTCAGCCATCGCATCGACCCGCGCCGGACCCTGGAGATCGGCCCCGAACGCAGCGTCATCGCCGGGGTCGACGCCTTCGCGCCGCTCTCGCTGCCCGCCGCGCTCGAGGTGCTCGCCGAGATCTCCGCCGACTTCGCGCCCACCCACACCGACCCCGCGCCACCGGATCCGGAACCGGCCGACACCGCCCCCGCCGAGACCCCGCTCACCCAGGCGGCCCTGTGGCCGCTCATCGCGGGGGCGCTGGGCAACAGCAATATCGTTGTCGCGGATCAGGGTTCGGCCTTCTTCGGGCTGGCCACCCTGCGCATGCCCGCGGGCATCACCTTCCTGGGCCAGCCGCTGTGGGGGTCGATCGGCTACGCCCTGCCCGCCGCCCTCGGCGCGGGCCTGGCCTGCCCGGATCGGCGGGCGGTGCTCGTCATCGGCGACGGCGCGGCCCAGCTCTCCATCCAGGAACTCGGCACCTGGATCCGCGAACGCCTGACCGGGGTCATCATCCTGGTCGACAACGGCGGCTACGCCATCGAACGCGCGATCCACGGCGCGCACGCGCCCTACAACGACATCGCCCCGTGGCGCTGGTCCGAACTGCCGCACGCGTTCGGCGGCGACGAGAATTCGGTGCTGACCCTGCGCGCGGCTACCGTGGGGGAACTCCGCGAATGCCTGGAGGTAGCCACCCAGGCCCAGGACTGCCTGGTCTTTCTCCAGGTGGTCACCGGCCCCACCGACTATCCGCCGCTGGTGTCCGACATCGCGGCCGCCCTCACGCGGGCCAATTCCCGGTCCTGAGCACCGGGTGGGGGCCGATTAACCGGCGCACCCCGCCATCTGGCATGATGCTTGGGTTGCCTAGGGCGGATCATGCGCCCGGGCACCGCCCAATTATCCGGAGCACGAACCGGTAGAGCACCTGTACCAGGTAGCCGCCAGGTTCCTCTGTTCGCGCGAATCCAATAAGGACGGAAATGAACACCCTCGACTTCGTCGACGAAAAGTCGCTGCGTAGCGATGTCCCGGACTTCCGCCCGGGTGACACGGTCAACGTGCACGTGAAGGTTATCGAAGGCAACAAGGAACGCGTCCAGGTCTTCAAGGGCGCGGTCATCCGTCGCCAGGGTGGCGGCGTTCGCGAGACCTTCACGGTCCGCAAGGTCTCCTTCGGCGTCGGCGTGGAGCGCACCTTCCCGGTGCACAGCCCCAACATCGACAAGCTCGAAGTTGTGACCCGCGGTGACGTTCGTCGCGCCAAGCTGTACTACCTGCGCGATCTGCGTGGCAAGAAGGCCAAGATCAAGGAAAAGCGCTGAGGTAGCTTTCCGCTCAGAGTCTTCGAGTAGCCCCGCCCCCCCAAATTTAAGCCGGTGGCGGGGGAAACTTGTGCCCCGGGGAGACGAGAACCAGTGCCCAGCGGGGTGCGGGGCCGGCGACCGCCAAGTG